>PQAQ01000048.1 GCA_003105305.1 Candidatus Methylomirabilota bacterium | reverse complement strand
CCACGGCTACGTGCCGCGAATGCAGGCCGCTATGCAGGCGCTCGGCCATCCGCCCGGGGCGCTGAGGATCCTGATTGTCCAACTGGTCCGACTGATGCGGGGAACCGAACAGGTCCGGATGTCCAAGCGGGCAGGGCAATTCGTGACGATGAGCGACGTGGTTGAGGAGGTGGGGCGCGATGCGGCGCGTTACACCTTTCTGACGAGGCGATGTGACAGCCAGTTGGACTTTGATCTTGAGCTTGTCAAGTCGGCGTCGGAGGAAAACCCGGTTTACTACGTTCAGTACGCGCACACCCGCCTGTGCGGAATCCTCCGGGAGGCGGTCAAGATTCAGCTTCCGGTTCCGTCCACCGAGGACAATCTCGACGCACTCGGCCTACCGGAAGAGATCGGATTGATCAAGCAACTGGCGCTCTATCCAGAATTGGTGATCGGCGCCGCGCAGGCGCTGGAGCCGCACCGGCTTACGACCTATCTGCATGACCTGGCCGCCCGGTTTCACGGCTATTACGCGCGCCACCGAATTATCTCCGCCGATCGCGATGCCACGTGCGCCCGCCTCGCGCTCGTCTCCGCCATTCGCGTCGTCATGGCCAACGCGCTGGCCCTGCTTGGCGTCTCCGCCCCGGAGCGGATGTAGCCGAGCATAACCAGGCGCCGTCATGAGAGACGTCCTATTTGAACGGGTCCGAGAGACGATCGATCGGCATACCATGCTGGCCGCCGGAGAGAAGATCATTGCTGCCGTGTCCGGCGGGGTTGACTCGATGGTCATGCTTCACCTTCTGCTCCGGGTTGGGACGCGCTACTCCACCTCACTGCATGTCGCCCACCTGAACCACAACCTTCGCGGGGCGGAATCGGCTGAGACCGCCGACTTTGTGCGCACCTACTGCAAGACTCACCGGATTCCCCTGACCGTCATGACGGCGGACGAAAACATGTTGCACGATCGCAGGGTGGGCTCAGTTCAGGCTGTCGCCCGAGAGCTTCGCTACCGATTCCTCGAACGGGTGGCAGATGAGCAGAAAGCCGGGAAAATCGCCTTGGGACATCACCGTGACGATCAGGCAGAGACCGTTCTGATGAACCTGATCCGGGGATCCGGCGGCAGAGGACTTGGAGGAATCCCCCCTGTCAGGAACCGCATTATTCGTCCGTTGATCGATTCTACCCGAGAGGAGATCGAACGATATGTGCGGAAGACGGGGATTCCTTACGTCGAGGACTCTTCAAACCGGACTCTCGTGTACAGTCGAAACCGAATTCGACGGCGACTCCTACCCGAGCTGGCCAAGCGATATAATCCGCGTATCGTCCATGCCTTGGCCAACGCGGCCACAATCTTCGAAGCCGAGGATTCGCTGTTGAGCGAGATGGCCGAGAAACAACTTCGCAGGGTTCTGGTCTCGCAGTCGCGTGAGGGGTGCGTGTTGGCTCTTCACCGTATGGCGACGCTTCCCGCCGCCATAAGATGGCGCATGATTCGATGCGTTGCCGAGGAGCTAAGAGGAGGCCGCCCCGGATTAACGTTTCAACAGACGCTGGCGATCGATCGGCTGGTGGTGACGCGGGCGGCGCGCGGTACCGTACACGCGCCAGGCGGGTTGCGCGCACAGAGGGCCGGCGGCAGTCTCGTCTTTTCGCTGGGGGAGGGGCAGGCGAGGGACCGCATTCCGACTTGCCCTATGGCCGTCCCTGGGGTGACAGTACTTCCGGGAGCGTCGCTTACCGTTCAGAGCGAGATTCTGAAAAGAGGAGCAGTGGATCGACCTGTGTCCGATCCCTGCACCGCTCTGCTTGATGCCGACCGTGCCGGTATGGAATTATACGTGAGGGGATGGGAACAGGGTGACTGGTTCGTCCCTTTCGGAATGGACGGTCGGAAAAAGCTCCAGGACTTTTTCGTCGACGCCAAGGTGCCGCGAGAGCGACGCTGGCACGTCCCGTTGGTGCTGTCCGGCGATCGCATTGTGTGGGTGGTCGGTTTTCGAACAGATGAACGGTTCAGGGTGACCGATTCGACGCAACATATCCTTCGGCTGCGCGCCGCCCCCACGGGTGAACCGGTATAATGCATTGAAGACATGTAAGCGATTTGATATAATTAGTTACACGTGTGACAGATATTGCGCATTGACCTGCCGGATGAGGGAACGAACTTGATTGCAGGAGGTAAAAGGTTGAGCCCGTTTTTTAAGAATCTGGCGCTGTGGCTCGTCATCGGATTAATCATGATATTGGTATTTAACATTTTCAGCCAGAACCAGCCACAGGAAAAGGAGATGATCTTCAGCGACTTCATGGCCAAGGTGAGCAAAGGCGAGGTCGCGGAAGTCATCGTAAGAGGATCGGATATCAAGGGGAAGCTGACCGGCGGCGAAATCTTTCGGACCTACGCCGCCGATGACAAAGATATGATTTCGGAGTTGCGACAAAAAGGAGTCCGGATCATTGCGAAACCGATCGATGGAAATCCCTGGTACCTCAATTTATTGCTCTCGTGGCTTCCGATGCTGCTGTTTATCGGGGTCTGGATCTTCTTCATGCGGCAGATGCAGGGTGGCGGCGTAAAGGCCCTCTCGTTCGGCAAGAGCCGGGCGCGCCTGCTGTCCGACAAACAAAATAAGGTGACCTTTGCCGATGTCGCCGGCGCCGACGAGGCTAAGGAGGAGCTGCGGGAGATTATTGAGTTTCTGAAGGATCCGCCGAAGTTTCAAAAGTTAGGCGGACGCATCCCGAAGGGTGTCTTGCTGATGGGGCCGCCGGGCACGGGGAAAACGCTGCTGGCGCGGGCGATTGCCGGCGAGGCCAACGCGCCGTTTTTCAGTATTTCGGGATCAGACTTTGTCGAGATGTTTGTGGGGGTCGGCGCTTCGCGCGTGCGGGACCTATTCGATCAGGGCAAGAAGCATGCTCCGTGCATTATTTTTATGGATGAGATTGACGCCGTAGGCAGGCATCGCGGCGCCGGTCTTGGCGGCGGACACGACGAGCGTGAGCAGACCCTGAATCAGCTTCTCGTGGAGATGGACGGGTTCGAGTCGAACGAAGGGGTCATCCTTGTTGCGGCAACCAATCGCCCCGATGTCCTGGACCCGGCGCTACTCAGACCCGGTCGGTTTGATCGCCAGGTCGTGGTGGCGCGACCGGATCTGAAGGGTCGCGAAGGGATCCTGCGTGTGCATACCAAAAAGATCCCGATCGATGCCGATGTTAATCTGACACTGTTGGCGCGCGGGACTCCTGGATTTTCCGGGGCTGACTTGGCCAACCTCGTAAATGAGGCCGCCCTGTTGGCCGCGCGGCACAACAAGAAAACGGTGTGCATGGTTGACTTCGAGAACGCGAAAGACAAGGTCCTCATGGGTGTGGAGCGAAAGAGCGTCGTCATCAGCGACGAGGAGCGAAAGGTTACCGCCTATCATGAGGCCGGACACACCCTGGTGGCGAAGGTCCTCCCCGGAACCGACCCGATTCACAAGGTCACCATTATTCCCCGCGGCCGGGCGCTTGGCATGACCCAACAGTTGCCGCTGGATGAGAAGCACAATTACGCCAAGGAATATCTCCTCAACGAGATTGCGATCATGATGGGCGGACGTGTGGCGGAGGAGTTGGTGATCGGCCAGATTACGACCGGGGCAGGTAATGATATTGAACGGGCGACCGATCTCGCCAGGAAGATGGTGTGCGAGTGGGGCATGAGCGAGCGACTCGGTCCGCTCACGTTCGGCAAGCGCGAAGAGATGATCTTTTTAGGCCGCGAGATTGCCCAGCATCAGGATTACAGCGAACATACGGCGGTAGAGATCGATCGAGAGGTCAAGCAGATCGTCATGGCCAACTATGAAAAGGCCAAGGCGCTCATCATCGAGCGAATCGGCATCCTGCATGCCCTCGCCAAGGCGCTGCTGGAAACCGAGGTGCTTGACGGCTTTCAGATCGATGCTATTGTCAACGGGGCGGCCGCCCCGGCTCAGGCGGCCGGCTAATCCGAAGTTTTCTACCACCTTTTTGATGGCGGCGAGAACGGCGGAGATACACCGTCCTCCAGCCTCACCCACGGCTCTCGTCCGCTGTTCAGCGCCGGCTCGTGGTTCGCTCCAGAGACAGAATGAACTCTATCGACTCACTGATCCAACAGAGCCCATTACACTTCCGCTGCCGGGACCGCCTGCTCAATGTTCAGGAAAAGACCCGGATTATCGGGGTGTTGAACATTACCCCTGATTCGTTTTCTGATGGCGGTCGCTTCCTGGATCCCGGAGCGGCTGTCGATCAGGCCGCACAGATGATCGAGGAGGGCGCCGATATCCTGGAGCTCGGCGGGGAGTCGACTAGGCCTGGCGCGCTTCCTGTCCCCGTTGGCGAGGAACTAAGGCGAATCGTTCCGACATTGCGCAACCTGCGGCCGAAGCTGACGGTGCCGATAGCAGTGGACACCTACAAACCGGAGGTGGCTAGGGTTGTCCTGGAAGAAGGGGCCGATATCATTAACGACGTCTACGGTGTTCGGGGAGAAGGGCGCCTGGCTGTAGAGGTGGCTGAAAAACGCGCCGGTTTGGTGATCATGCACATGAAAGGGACCCCGCAGGATATGCAGATTGAACCGCGGTACGACGATGTCGTGGCAGAGGTCTCCGCATTTCTAGCCGATCGGATCGCATTTGCGGAACGGCTGGGCGTTGACCCCCAGTCAATCATTGTCGATCCCGGGCTGGGGTTCGGGAAGCGCGGCCAGGACAATCTGACCCTGCTCCGGCATCTTGGGGCGTTGCACCGTCTTGGAAAACCGATTATGGTGGGTCCCTCACGTAAGTCGTTGGTCGCCCATGTTCTGAAGCTGCCGGTAGAGCAGCGCCAGCACGGGACGGCGGCATGTGTTGCGGCGGCGGTGTTGCAGGGCGCAGCCTTTGTTCGAGTCCACGAGGTTCGGCCCTGTGCGCATCTGGTCGGAATGTTGGACGCTATCAGGAGGGCCTAGCGGCCATGTGGTCCACCGTAACCCAGTTTGGATGGGTTGATGCCGTCGATGTGCTGATTATTGCGTTCGTGGCCTATCAGCTTCTGTTGATGTTTAAAGGGACGCGGGCGCTCCAGATGATCCTCGGCCTTGCGCTTGTCTATCTTGCATCCCGCATTGCGCTGAAGGGTGGTTTGCTGACGGTGAATTGGGTCTTGCAGAATTCGTTAGGTGTCTGGTTCCTCATGATTATCGTTCTGTTTCAGCCGGAACTCAGACGGGCGCTGGCGACGTTTGGCCTTCGCTCTCGCCTGCTCCGCGCTGTTGCCGGCCGCGAAGAGGCATACATGATTGATGAGATTGTTCGATCTGCAGCCTCTATGGCTTCAAAAAAGATCGGCGCCCTTATGGTTCTGGAGCGGGAGACAAAACTGTCCGACTATATCGATTCCGGCGTGGCGCTGGATGCGCGCGTGTCGAGGCGGCTGATCGAGTCGATCTTTTACCCAGGTTCGCCGCTTCATGACGGCGCGGCGGTGATCCAGGGCGGCCGCGTGGTGGCCGCTTCCTGCTTGCTGCCGTTGACGCTAGCCGACGACATCAGCGAGGATCTGGGGACGCGCCATCGCGCGGCCATCGGACTGACGGAGGAAACCGACGCGATCGCCATTGTCGTGTCTGAGGAGATGGGTAGCGTCTCGCTGGTTCATGGGGGCGCCATCAATACGGGTCTTGATGCGCAGAGGCTGCGGCGGCAACTGGGCGAGTTGTTAGGATCGCCCGGTAGCGGGGGTTCGAGCCCAACCTCTAAAAAAGACGCGATAGCGCCTTCAGCGATCGGGGGTCAGCCCCTCACGGGCGGCTGACCGGTCAATATCCATGAGAGCATCTTGGTGAAAGGACTGCTTAGCAATTGGGGGCTCAAGCTTGCCTCTCTGGCTCTCGCCTTTGCGCTCTGGATGGTTGTTGCAGGGGAACAAAGGGATGAGCGAACGGTGAATGCCTCGGTGTCGCTTGCGCGACTGCCGAAAAATACGACGCTTCTCAATGGCCCCGGAGAGTTCGTGACGGTCCGGTTGCGCGGTCCGAAGAGCCTGATCTCCGGGTTGTCACAGAACGAGGTCGAAGCCAACCTCGATCTTTCAACCTTAAAAGAAGGAGAGAATCTGGTGGCGGTAAGGGCCGACCAGGTTGATGTCCCGCGTGGCGTAGAGGTAGTCCAGGTATCGCCGAAGTGGATCCGTCTGGTCCTGGAATCGGTAACGGATCGAGTGGTGCGGGTCGCAGCCCGCGTGGAGGGGCATCCCGCCACCGGCTATTATCTGAAGCGGGCCCTGGCACATCCTGATCGTGTTCGATTGGTCGGACCAAAGAGTGAGATCAATCGTCTGGAGAGGGTCTATACCTCGGCGATCAATATAGAAGGGCGGTCCCGTGACTTCGGCGCCATGACCGCTCTTGAACCTGTCGGCAAGTCGATCAGAGTGGAAGGGCCGGCCCTCGTCCAGGTCTCCGTTGAGATCAGGGCCAGCCCCGGACCTTCGTCTTCGTAGGGCGGCTGAAAGCGGTGCGCAGCAGGGAAAAGGAGCAGGGGGTGGCGCGAACACTTTTCGGGACGGATGGGATTCGTGGCGTGGCTAACAGGGATCCGATGACCCCTGAGGTCATGGTGAAGGTAGGGCGCGCGGCCGCCCATCTTCTGAGGGGATCAACCGAACGGCCCACGATTGTCATTGGGAAGGATACGCGCCTGACGGGTTACATGCTGGAAACGGCGCTCACTGCCGGCATTACCTCAATGGGTGTCGATGTGCTGCTGGTGGGCCCGCTCCCGACGCCGGGGATCGCGTTTATTACCAGAAGCCTTCGAGCAGACGCTGGCATCGTGATCTCGGCCTCCCATAATCCATATGAGGATAATGGAATCAAGTTCTTTTCATGTGACGGCCTGAAGTTGCCGGATGCGATGGAGCAGCGGATCGAGGAACTGGTCTGCAATGGAGAGATCGACGGGATCAGATCAGCTCCCAGTGAGATTGGCAAGGCTTATCGCGTGGACGATGC
Organism: Candidatus Methylomirabilota bacterium; assembly: GCA_003105305.1. Classification (GTDB taxonomy): domain Bacteria; phylum Methylomirabilota; class Methylomirabilia; order Methylomirabilales; family Methylomirabilaceae; genus Methylomirabilis. The sequence goes on along the minus strand of PQAQ01000048.1, from coordinate 1,565 downwards.
CGTCGGACGCTATATTGAATTTGCAAAAAATACGCTTCCTAAAGGGATGACGCTGAAAGGGATGCGGATCGTTGTCGATTGCGCCAATGGCGCGGCCTACAAGGTCTCGCCGGCGATCCTCCGGGAGTTGAATGCCGAGGTCATACCGCTGAATATCCAACCAGACGGCACCAATATCAATCAAGGGTGCGGTTCATTGTATCCCGATGGGCTGCGACAGGCGGTGGTTGCACACAATGCCCACCTCGGGTTTGCTCACGATGGGGATGCGGATCGCCTCCTGTGTGTGGACGAACGGGGCGAGCTGGTGGATGGCGATCATATTCTTGCCCTCTGCGCCCTCGATCTGAGGCGGGAGGCTCGTTTGCGCTGGGACACGATTGTTGCCACTGTAATGAGCAACATCGGCCTCGATCTCGCTATGCGAGCGGCGGGCATCACGGTCGTTCGGACCGCGGTGGGCGATCGGTACGTTCTGGAAAAGATGCTGGCAGAGCAGTACATATTGGGGGGTGAGCAATCCGGACATATCATCTTCCTGGAGCACCACACGACCGGCGACGGGATCGTAACGGCCCTGCAGGTGCTGGCCGCCATGCAGCGATGCGGCAGACCGCTCTCGGAGTTGAACGCGTGTATGACCTCGTATCCTCAGGTCTTGATTAACACACCCGTTCGACGCCGGGCTGCTATCGAGGAGCTGCCGCGGGTACAGGAGATGATTCGATCGGCAGAGGTGGGTATGGCGGGCAACGGCCGGATACTGGTGCGCTTATCCGGCACGGAGCCGGTGGCCCGGGTGATGGTGGAAGGCGAGGAGACGGCGAGAATCGAGCGACTGGCTAGAGAGATCGCGCTGGCGATTGAGAAGGAGTTAGGGTAAGGGCGTGTCAATATAAACGGCGCGTGGAGTGGCGAATGCTGGGGTTGTGTGTAAACATTGATCATATCGCAACGATCAGGCAGGCCAGACGAGGTGAGGAGCCCGACCCGGTGCAGGCTGCGCTGCTTGTCGAGCTGGCCGGGGCGTCCGGGATTACTGTACATCTGCGCGAGGACCGGCGGCATATTCAGGATCGGGATGTCGAGTTACTCAGGCGATTGGTCAAGACGACACTGAATCTGGAGATGGCCGCCACAGAGGAGATGCTTGAGATCGCGCTCGCGTTCCGGCCCGAGATGGCAACGCTCGTTCCTGAGCGACGTGAGGAGTTGACGACTGAAGGCGGGCTGGACGTTCACGGACATGCCGACGAGGTGGGTCGGGTCGTCCGCCGTTTGCGGGAGGGCGGCATTCTGGTCAGCCTCTTCATCGACCCCGAAGACCATCAGGTCTCGGCGGCTGCTCGCGCCGGCGCCGATTTTATCGAGCTCCATACGGGATCGTATGCCGAGGCGAAAGACTGTAAGGCCCAACAGGCCGAGTTGACGCGCCTGATTCAGTCAGCGATGACGGCAAAGGGGTTGGGTCTTCGGATTAACGCCGGGCATGGTCTGGATTATCGCAATGTCGGCTCGATTGCGGCGATTCCTGAGGTAGAGGAGCTGAGTATCGGGCACAGTAT
>PQAQ01000047.1 GCA_003105305.1 Candidatus Methylomirabilota bacterium | reverse complement strand
GGGGTTCTGGATTCCCGCTTTCGCGGGAATGACGATACGTAGGGCGTCGACTTCTTCATCGAACTTCTGATTCACGACACTGGCCGAAACTGACATTTGAGGCTTGACGTATCGAATAGACATCGATATGATGATGGTATGACAAGTAACCAATCGATAGGTGATCCATGGGAGCGGTGACCATTTCGCCAAAGTTCCAAGTCGTCATTCCGAAGGAAATACGCGAACAGCTCGGACTTGAGCCGGGGCAAAAGGTTGAGACTGTGGTCTACGACGACCGGATTGAGCTGATCCCCGTTCGTCCGGCGCGGCAGATGCGCGGTTTTCTCAAAGGCATCGACACCACGGTCACGCGTGAGACCGACCGGGTATGAACGTTGTCGACTCGAGCGCGTGGCTTGAATACTTCGCGAACGGACCGAATGCCGGTGTCTTCGCTGCACCAATCGAGGAGACGGATAAGCTCGTCGTCCCCAGCCTGGCGATCTTCGAGGTGTTCAAGCGCGTCCTGCAGCAGCGTACGGAAGGAGATGCGCTACAGGCCATCGCGGTCATGCGGCAAGGAATGGTCGTCGATCTGGATACGCCGATCGCGCTGCGGGCAGCAAGGCTGAGCGTTGACCTTCGGCTGCCGATGGCGGATAGCGTAATCCTGGCAACCGCCCGTACCTACAACGCAACACTATGGACTCAGGATGTCGACCTTAAGAACCTGCCTGGGGTGCAGTACCGCCCCCGACGATCGTAATCGATTGGTAAGCCCGCTGCCCGCTGCCATCAGAGCAAGATTAATCTTGATTGAACATCACGAGGATCGAATCCGCTGTGACCGACTCGCGTGATACCCTGGCTGCCGCCAGATATCTGGGATGTATATACGCGATGACCAGTGACGGAAAGAAATAGGAGGGAGGAGGAGACGCATGAAAGAGACGAACATGGGTACGGATGGATCCAAACAGCCCTACACGAAACCGATCCTCACGAAACACAAACCGCTGCGGGACATCACCGCAGGCAGCGGATCAAGCCCGATATCAATGGGGTAAAAACGTGATGATGGACCGATGGTCGACGAGGCTGCAGGACCCTCGTCGACATTCGAGTCAACGTACAGGCTTCAGATAATTCTGAACGGTATATTCTCCGATCCTTCGCCCCATTGCCGCGCCGACTTCGCCGGAGGTGCGATAATGCATGCCGCCGTAAACGCGCGCATTGATGACCTCTGCGACATAGTCGGAGAGTCGGACGAAACTGCGTCGCATTCCGGGTACCGTCGGGCTGATCAGGGTAAAGGTCGGTACCGTATCGCCGAAGAGGGTTTCCAACACGGCGGCTGCCGCAGCCGCCGTCGCGCAGTGGCCGCATGGATACTCGGGGTGTAGCGGCGTGACAATGGACGGCTCCCATGTCGGATCGCGTTCGGTTGCGTCATTGCCGTCGATATCGCCGTTGCGAATCGCAGTAACCGGCCGCCAGAAGTGGTACGTGTATTTTGCGTCGTAAAAGGCGAACTTCGCATCAGCGGTCGCTATAGCTACCAACGCAAACAGCCGCGCATTGTCCGTCAGATCGAGTCGTTTTGCCGCGCCGAGTTGCCGGACAATCGGATTATAGATGTCCGGCCCGATGAATTCCCAGAAGCGGGCGATATCGCTCTGTTCTTTTGAGCGAATAGCGCTTTTTGTTGCGCCGATCCGCTTCACTTCGTTGTAGTCCCTTGCCCACTGCGCGCTTTGAAGGGAGTAGGGCGCCACAGGACGAAATTGGGAACTGTGCGTGAGGGCGAACGGCGTGGTCGTGGCCATACTGAAACCGATCGGAAGCATCGTGGGGATGTACGTGCCTGCAGCGGTGAACGGGCGATAGCTATTGGGTGCGTCGGCTCCGTCCTTGATGCGCCACGCGAATATCTCCGCTGCAACCTTTTCTCCGAGCCGGATACCCTGCGACTTTGACTCGCCATCCGGAATGGTTGCGAGCGAGGTACGGTACAACATCTCAACATCGTATGTCTGATCCGGATACAGCCGGGTGAGAAGGAAGTGAGCGGCAGCCGCTGCGGCCGCTTCAGGCGAGGCGGTCAGTTCGGCGGTCAGTTGCACCCGATACGGCGTATAGCGACGCGCGATCGCGTTAACGGCATCAAACATGGCGACGTGTACGATTGCGATGTTCCTGTCCTGCATGACACCCGCCTTCGCCTTCGCGCCGACGGACACCGTTTTCTTGTTCCAATCACTGATGACGTCCGCATCTGCAGACGCGACACTCGCCAACACCGCAAGTAACGAGGTGAGTACGGTGACTCGTGTTTTTATCGATTGCATGAGTCCCTCCCTTATGAAAAAGCCGAGATCATAAGCTGCGACGAACCTGACAGGCTGGGGTGAAACAATCACAATAATCCGAGAACCTGCGTGACATAATGTAGCGGTTCAGTGTACCATACGTGCTCTTGATATGTGTAAGTGATCGCCGCTATCTAAACGACTCTAAAAAGGAGTGGGACACATGAAAGAGGTTGTCGCGGAAGGTCCCAAGCAGCCCTATGTGAAGCCGACCCTCACGAAACATAAATTGCTGCGGGATATTACAGGCGCGTTTCCAAGCCAGAACGGCCAAGGTTAAGCGATAAGGGTGTCCGTCAATGCCCGGCGTAGGTACGCAGTTATTTGATCTCTACGGTATCGGCATTCGGGTGGATCCGGACATCCCGCCGCATCTGGTCGATCGACTCCTGGGACGAACCGTTCCCGCGAGCGACATCGGGTCCCGTTCCAAATCTGTTGACACCGCCCCTCCCGGTACGTAGTCTAAAGCCGTGATGAGCGTATCGAACGATCTGCCCCTCGTCTCGATTATTACTCCCTCTTTCAATCAGGGACGATTCATCACGGACACCATCGAGAGTGTTCTCTCACAGAACTACCCGAAACTGGAATACCTTGTGATGGACGGGGGTTCCACCGACGAAACGCTCGACATCCTGCGCAGCTATGGGAACCGCCTCACCTGGAGATCCGGACCGGATGGAGGACAGGCGGATGCCGTCAACGCGGGCTTTCGCCTGGCTCAGGGTGAGATTCTCGGATGGCTGAATTCCGACGACACCTATCTGCCTGGCGCGGTCGAGGCGGCGGTAACCCACCTGACAACTCACCAGAACACGGCGATGGTGTATGGGGATGCGTACTACATCGATGAACGGAATAGGGTGATTGGGATCTATCCCACCGAGGATTTCGACCAGCATCGACTGGCTAAGGCCTGCTTCATATGCCAGCCTGCGGCCTTCTTCCGCCGGTCAGCCATCGAGGCCATTGGGGGGCTCGACACGCGCCTGCAGTACTGCATGGACTACGAGCTGTGGATTCGGCTGGCGCGACGATTTCTAATTGATCGGATCCCTTATGTACTGGCCAGCAGTCGCCAGTATCCTCAGACCAAGACTTGGTCCCAACGAGATCGGCTTTTCGAAGAGCTGTGTGCGGTGACGCAACGTTCGTTCGGGTACACATCGCGCCACTGGCGGATGTGGCATGCCTACGCTCGCCTGAAGGGTTTCTCCTGGCCGCTCGCCAGAACAGTGCTGTATCCGGCCAGGACCGTGCTGCCGGAACGTCTCTTTTTCGGAATACGGAGGAGACTACCGCTCTGGATCAATCGACTCATCTTCTGGGATATGCGCGCCTGGAAAAAACGAATCTGAAGAGCATCCTCGGTAACAACCACTCCTTAGACAGATGAGGAGGCGCTGAACTTCTGGTACTCGACGACCGCCTGGTCGGCCGGTCCGGCGGCGGCGATCCGCCCGTGATGGAGCCACACGACTTTCCGACAGGTGCTTCCGATCAGTTTCAGGTCATGCGACACAAGGACGATCGTGACGCCCTTCGCCTTGAACGATTCCATCCGCTCCTCACATTTCTTCTTGAAGGCAGCGTCACCAACGGAAAATAACTCGTCGATCAAGAGTAGGTCTGGCTTCACGTCCGTCGCGATGGCGAAGCCGAGGCGGGCAGTCATGCCGACCGAATAGTTCATTAACGGCACATCAATGAACTCGTCCAGCTCAGCGAACCTGACGATGCGGTCAAATCGCTTTTCGAGCTCTTTCTGTGAGAATCCCAGAAGGGATCCATAGAGGAAGATATTCTCTCGCCCCGTCAAAAACGAGTCAAACCCGGCGCCGAGCTCGATGAGAGGGGCGATTCGTCCGCGCACGACGACACTTCCAAGAGAAGGCGGGATAATGCCGGCGATCACCTTCAGCAGCGTACTCTTTCCCGCTCCGTTTGCCCCGATGATCCCAAGAATCTCCCCGGAGTTAACTGTAACGGAGACCTCGCGCAGGGGCCAGAACTCGTCCTGTTTGTCCCTCCGGCGCTTTAAGGTCCGGATGGCATAATCCCGTATGGATCTGATCCGCTCCCGGTGGAGCAGCAAACGGACAGAGAGATCTTCAATCTCCAGGACTGGTAGCCGCTCTCGATGCGCCGGCGGAGTTAAGACTTGCGGCGCGTCAATCACCTCGGACGCTTGAACGAATCGAGAGACGTGGCTCAGTCGCCGACCGCTAGACATAGTGGATGAACCGGGATTCGAATCGGTGAAAGACGATCCACCCGATCGCGAGGGTCGCCAGGGAGAGGGCGAGCCCTGGGAGCAACACCCCCAGAGGGGGCGCTGCGCCCAGATAGATGGGGGCCCGGAGGGATTCCAGAAGCGCATACATGGGATTCATGTGCAGCAGGAACTTGAACTTGTCCGGAATGATCTCGGGAGGATAGAAGATCGGGGTGGCATAGAACCAGGCCAACAGACCCGCCTCATAGAAATACTTGATATCCCGGAAGAAGACATTAAAGGTTCCCACGAGTAAGGCAATGCCCAGAGCGAAACAGGTCAGACTGACGAGCGGGATCGGTAGCCAGAGGAGATGGAGGCTGAAGCCCGCGCCACTGACGGCCATCAAGAGAAAAAGCGGGATAAGCGTGAAGACAAAGTTGACCACCTGCGACACAACGGCCGCAACCGGGAAGATCGCTTTTGGAACAAAGACCTTCCGGATGATGGGACCGTTGATCACGATGCTGTCCAGACCCCTCGAGGTCCCCGATGAGAAGAGGTTCCACCCCATAAGAGCGGTGAAAACATACAATGAGTAATTTGGGCGGTTACTGAACACCCTGGAGAAGACCATCGTAAAGATGACCATGGCCAGGAGAGGATTCAACACGGTCCAGGCGAATCCAAACACCGACCGCTTATAGCGGAGCTTGACCTCTCGGATGACAAGTTGGCGCAGTAGCTCCCGATACCGAAGGATGGTCGAAAGGGGACCGGCAGCTCGGTGGTCTGCGATGTAAATGCCCGGCTGAGGCGTAGTGGTTTCTTGTACGATTGGCGTTCCGATTGTGCCCTCCGGTGTCGAGCGGCAGGTGTCATTTTACTGTAGCAAATGTTAGACCAGTCCCCGCGATACTGTCAAGCGCATTGGCGTCTCCAAAAGTATTTGCCCATCATTGCGTCCTATGATACCGTTTTTCGACAGACAATGATACACAAGACGCCTCTTCCCAAAGACATTGAGCAACGGATTCGCTCACTTGGCTGGGCACTAAACCGATGCCCACAGGTTCTCTTTGCTTACCTGTTCGGGGGAGCGGCGGCCTTACGCCTGAGACCCCTCAGCGACGTCGATGTCGCCGTCTATCTTGATGACTCGGTGGATCCGGTCGAGGGGACGTTGGAGGCCGTAGGAGTCGTGACTGCTCACCTGGGAACCGACGAGGTGGATCTGGTGGTGCTCAATACCGCGCCGACGGCCTTGACGGGACGGATTCTCCAGACCCGCCGGGTCATCGTCGACCACGATCCGTTTCGCCGCCACCGCTTCGAGTCCCTCGCGCTCCGGGAGTTCTTCGACTTTCGCCTCTTCGAGCATCGCCTCCTGGCCAGGAGGTATGGGGTTGGTTGACCGGGACCTCGTTCTTCGAAAGCTTTCGGATCTTGACCAGTATCTGGGTCAAGTGGCCGAGTATAGGGATATCACCCTTGACCACTATCGGGGAGACTGGAAGATTCAGCGGATTGTTGAGCGCACGTTGCAGATGGCCATTGAGGTATGCGTGGACATCGCGAACCACATCATCGCCGATCGAGCGCTACGGATCCCGACAACCTATGCTGAGGCATTCGAGATTTTGGGTGAGGCCGGGCTCCTGAACTCTACGCAGCGAGATGCTATGGTTCGCATGAGCAACTTCCGCAACGTGATCGTTCACGACTACGCGCGCGTAGACTCCGCGATCGTTGTGCGAATTTTGCATGAGCATCTTATTGATTTTACCGAATTGAAGTCCGCTGTGCTGAAGTGGATATAGATATAGCGTAGTTGGACGACCTGGAGAGCCTGATC
>PQAQ01000046.1 GCA_003105305.1 Candidatus Methylomirabilota bacterium | reverse complement strand
ACCGCACCTTTTCACCCTTACCCACAGGGCCGGCCAGCTACGCTCGCGCGTAACTCAACAGCCAGTGATGCCGCGTGGGCGGTATCTTTTCTGTGGCACTGTCCGTAAGGTTACCCTTCCTGGGTGTTACCCAGCACCCTGCCCTGCGGAGTCCGGACTTTCCTCCCGTCCGCCAAGGGCGAACCGGCAGTCATCCGACCGACTTCGGCTACTCCCAACGTACCGCACGTCGGCACAGTTTGCAACAGCCATTCTCGCGGCGTGAAAGTAGATCGCGCCAGACGACGTCGAAATCAGGCGTACTGGGCGGCTTTCCACGACTGGAAATAGGTGTCCACCTCGCCAATGAAGCCGTGATGTTTCGGCTGCCATCCTAGCAGGCGTGCGGCCTTACCGGAATCAACGCATTGATCCAAGGTCAGACATTCGGCAAAACCGTCCAGGACGTACGAGGCTTCGCCTGTCGAAACAAATTGCGTCTGCCCGGTATATCCGGTGACCCGCGCGACGGCGTCGGCCATTTCACGCACGGTCGAGCGTGATTGATCGGTGAGGTTGAAGACCTCACCGCTAAGCCCCCTCTCGACCGCCCGCAGATACCCATCGCCCAGATCGTCGACATGCACCATCGCCCAGTGATTGCTGCCGTCGCCGATGACCTGCAGCGGCCTGCCTTTATCCGGTCCATCGAACCACATCCCGGTCAGCCCGCCCTGTCGACCATAGGCACAGCCGGGCCGCACCACGACCGAGCGAACCCCCAACGCCTTCAGCACCATCTGCTCGATATCAGGACGGTCCGCAATCAACGGCGAAGGCTTGAGAGGTGCGCCCTCGTCCACAGTCTTCCCAAGGGTATCGCCATAGACCCACGCTCCGCTTGTGTAGACGACAGTTTTCGGCTGCAACCCGTGTGCGCCGATCGCCAGCAAGACCTCCATCGTACGCCGGTCCAGCGAAAAGGTATCGGCCTGATAATCGACGGCGGCATGAATGAGTACCGCGCATTGCTCGGCAATGGTCTGATAACTCTCCGGATGCTGCATACTTCCCACAACCGGCCGGATTTCGTGCATCGCAATGGCGTGCGCCTTCTTCTCGCTTCGAACCAGCCCCCACACCTCATGGCCCGCGCGGCGAAAGGCCGAGGCCACGTTCAGGCCGATATAGCCGTTTGCGCCAGTCACAAATACCTTCATTATCCCTCCCTCTGCGGTTGATCGATGCGAGTTCCCCGTGTTAGTTCCCGGATGGACTGTCATTATAACGGTGAAAGGTCGCCTCGTAAATCCCTCGCACCCGTTCTGTATGGCGTTGGTAGTCGCCCAGCAACCGTTCACCGGGGGTTCTCCCATCACCCGTGCGGTACCCTAGACGTCGCGCCAGGCGATCAAGCCGTCCGGGATCCTGCGGTAACGCAGAGGTCTCGCGATCGGCCACCACCCGAAGGCGATTCTGCACCGTTCGCAGGAATCGATAGGCATCGCAAAGCCCGGCGACATCCGGATCGGCCAGCACGCCCGCCTGACGCGCAGCCTCCAGTGCAGCCAGCGTGTTATTCACCCGTAGGGCGGGGTGCGTCGATCCGCCGGCAAGTTGCAGAAACTGCGCGATGAACTCAATGTCGACAATTCCACCGATCCCCAACTTGATATGGCGCTCGCCGGTCTTCTCCCTGGTTAACTCCGACTCCATGCGCCGCCGCATCGCCGTGATATATGCCGCCAGGGTTCCCGCTGGAGTTGGTCGGTAGATGAGCTCGCCTAATGACGCCATAAACGACGCCGCGACGTCAAGATCGCCCGCGATGGGTCGCGCCCTCAGGTACGCCTGGCGCTCCCACAACTCTGCCGTCCCGGCAAAGTACGTCTCAAACGCCGCGAAGGACTGCGCCATCCTGCCCATCGACCCTCCAGGCCGTAGTCGGATATCAACGCGATAGGCCGTACCTTCCTTCGTGATGGCGGTAAGAATCTTGCCGATCCGATCTGCCAGGCGATCATAATAGTCGGCATGACTCAGGCTCTTGAACCCGCCGACCGTCATTCCATCTCGAGCATACGCAAAGACCAGATCAAGATCGGACCCGTACCCCATCTCCTCAGCTCCGCATTTCCCCAGACCCAATACAATGAATCCCCCAGAGGACGGGAGACCATATTGCAATTGCAGATCCTCCCGACCAAGCCAGTACGCCGCATGCACACAGGCCTCTGCCAGCCGCGTCAAGGCGTGGCTCACATCGGCCAGGTCGGCCTTTCCCAGCAGATCCAGGACTCCGACCCGAAACTCCTCAGCCTGTTTGACGCGCCGCAACGCATCCAATCGGGCGCTTCCCGGCGCAGCAGCGGTCACCGCACTCAAGCATGCCTCGACCAACCTGTCGGAACGATCACGATCAACCTGACCCGGCAGAAGCAGCAGATCGATAAGCGCGGGATGCCGGATCAGACTCTGCGAGAGAAACTCGCTTGAGCCAAAGAGTCGCATCAGATGGACCAGCGCGACCGGCGTCTGCTTAAAGAGGTCGTACAGACCGGCGTTGGATTCGACCCCCTCAATAAATCGTTCACACTGAAGGATGGCCAGGTCCGGATCCGGCGCCTGCCTCAAGCCTTCCATCAACGCAGGAGCCAGGAAGGCGAGGGTCCGTCGCGCTGCAGCCGTGGTATGCCTGAATGGAGGGCCGTCCCGCAATACCAGCAACGCACGGACGGCGCCGTCGAGATTCATCACTCCAGCCGCCGCACACTGCTCCCGTATAGCCTGTTCATCTGCCCGCCCTACAAGAAAGTCGGCGAGCGGGTGCGACGGTATCGCTTCCTCGTCCGGAGTCGGCTCCCTCAACAGGGAGTCGTACGCCTGCCTCACGCCCTGAATATGCCGCTGATAATCCTGCTGAAAGGCTGCGGCCGGATCCGGGAACCGGTCGGCGGAGTAACCGAGTCGCCGAGCCAGCTTTATGAGCGCCACCTCGTCGGTCGGCAAGGTATGGGTCTGTAGGTGGTGGAGAATCTGGAGGCGATGCTCGACCGTACGGAGAAAGGCATAGGCTACGGCCAGTGTCGTATGTTCATCGGCGGTAATATGTTCGCGGTCGGCCAGTCGTTGCAACGCGCGGAGCGTATTCGGCTCGCGGATCCACGGGTCGCCGGCCCCATACAGGAGCTGGAATGTCTGCGCGATAAATTCGACCTCGCGAATCCCTCCGTACCCCAGTTTGACATGACGAAAGGTTTCCTGATCTCGCCCGACCTTCGCATCGATCCGATTCTTCATCGCGCGAATCTCACTGATGGCGCTGTAATCAAGCGACCGGCGATAGATGAATGGCGCGACCAGTTTGAGAAACGCGTCTCCCAGCGCAACATCGCCGGCTACCGGTCTCGCCTTGATTAGGGCCATGCGCTCCCACGTCTGCCCCCACGATTCATAATAAAGCTCGTATCCTCTGAGCGAATAGACCAACGGACCAACCCGGCCTTCCGGTCGAAGCCGCATGTCAACCCTGAAGACGCGCCCTTCCGCCGTGAGTTCGCTGATGGCTTTAATGACGTCCTCTCCAAGACGCGCGAAGAACTCGTGATTGCTTACTCTGCCGATCAGTATGCCCGACGGACCGACGACCCCTGTCGTCTCCCCGTCCGCTTCATAGACGAACAGCAGATCTATGTCCGAACTGAAGTTTAGCTCTTCACCGCCGAGCTTCCCCATCCCAATAATCGCGAATTCACATACCTTGTCGCCTGATAACCCGGCGCACTGCGGCTCGCCGTACCGCCGGACAAGTTCGGCGCGGCAGACCTCATAAGCCCGCTGAAGCGCCACATCGGCCATCAGCGACAGTTGCTGCGTCACACCGGACAGGTTCAGGTTGCCAAGGAGATCTTGCAGTCCGATCCGCAGAGTCTCCCGCATCTTGAATCGACGCAGCGCCGTCCACACCCGTTGTTGATTGGTTGCCCGTGAGAACAACTCGTCCAACTCGCTGGCTAGTTCCTCTTTGGACCTCGCCCGCCTGAGCACGCCGGGCTCCAGCAGCCAGTGCAGATCCTGCGGGTAGCGGATCAGGATATCGGAAAGATGCTGTGAACTGCCAAAGAGCGTAAGCAGCAGGTCCAGCGACTTCGGACGATCTCGGAAAAGGGAAAAGAGAAATCCCCGGTCAATGACCGCTTCGGCGTATCGTTCCAGATTGTTGAGCGCCATGTCGGGATCGGCAAGATTAACCAGACGATCCAGCAGCAGTGGGACGATAGATTGAAGTGCCGGCAGATGTGAGGAGCCGGCGAGGCGCTGCAGATTCTGTCGGGCTTGGTCGGGATCACAGCAGCCGGCAGCGGTCAGCGTCGCTATATCGGGTGGGAACTGTGTATTCATCGGATAGGCCTCACGGCTTACTCATCGAAACACAACGAGCGGGAACACCGCCGGTGTCTCCGCTCGTAAGAGTTGCAGGCTCAACCTGATGCCGGGGGCTATCGCACCACGTATCCGCGTGCCGTCATACAGGCCGCATAGGCCCGATCGTACCCATCCTTATTCCGCGCATAGGCGCCGCTTCCGCCGCTCAGCGCACCGCCGATTCCGCCGGTTGCCGCGCCGATGGCCGCGCCCCTGGCGGCGCTGCCCGTCGCCGCGCCGATGGCCGCGCCCGCGGCCGTACCTATCACTGCGCCGACCACCGCGCCGACACCTGCGCCCTTCGCAGTCTCGGCGCCGGACGGATCAAAGCCGCTTTGCTGCTTCGCCCATTCCTGACACTCATACTGATCGCGACTGATCTGCTCCGGGGTCTGTCCACGCTGCGGATAAGCGAAATAGCCAGGCTGTTCCGTCGTTGCGCATCCCGCCACTGTCATTCCAAAGACAAGCGCAACCAGCGACGCACCTTTACGCTTCATCTCTTTCCTCCTCCCCCTCTAGTCTATGACGACTGATGGCACCGATCGGTCCGATGTGTGAATAGTAGCACGACGAGTCCGGTTCTCACAAGTTGGGCCGGTTGGCAACGCATGCGATGAGCGGCGATCGCTCTCGGGTCCGACAAAAGCACACGGCCCCGGATGTGTCATCTGGGGCCGTGTGTGTGGCGAATGGCGAGACAGAGATCAGATATCGAAGTAGAGGGCAAACTCCCAGGGATGGGGGCGAAGCCGCATCGGATCAACCTCGTGCTTCCGCTTATAATCGACCCAGGTATCGATGAGATCCGGGGTAAAGACATCGCCCTTCAAAAGAAACTCGTGGTCGGCCTCCAGAGCGTCCAGCACCTCGCCAAGGCTCCCCGGCAACTGCCTGATCCCCCTCGCCTCTTCCGGTTCAAGCTCATACAGGTCCTTGTCGATCGGCTGTCCCGGGTCAATCTTGTTCTGAATACCGTCAATGCCCGCCATCAACATCGCGCTGAAGGCCAGGTAAGGGTTGCAACTGGGATCAGGGGTTCGAAACTCAATCCGTTTGGCCTTTTCACTCTTTGAATAGAGAGGAATCCTGGCGGCTGCCGATCGGTTGCGCTGACTGTACACCAGGTTGATCGGCGCCTCGTAGCCGGGCACAAGTCGCCGGTACGAGTTTGTCGTCGGGGCGATAAAGGCGCAGAGCGCGGGCGCGTGCTTCAGCAACCCCCCGATGTAGTAGCGGGCCGACGCCGACAGATCCCCATACCCTCCAAGCTCCCAAAACATATTCTTGCCGCCTCTCCAGAGACTCTGGTGAACATGCATGCCTGAGCCGTTATCCTGGAAGATCGGTTTCGGCATGAAAGTGGCCGTCTTACCGTACTTGCGGGCCGTGTTCTTCACGCAGTACTTATACCAGAGCACCTTGTCCGCCATTCTGGTAAGCGTGTCGAATCGCATGTCGATCTCGCACTGGCCGGCTGTTGCGACCTCATGGTGATGGACCTCGGTCGGCACCCCCACCGACTCGAGCGTGAGCATCATCTCCGAACGAATGTCCTGGAGTTTGTCCATCGGCGGCACGGGGAAATACCCCTGCTTATAGCGAGGCTTGTAGGCCAGGTTCGGCTTTTCCTCCTTGCCGGCGTTCCAAAACCCCTCTTCTGAGTCGATAAAGTAGTAGCCATGCTGGAAGCTTTGATCGAACCGCACGTCGTCAAATACGAAGAACTCCAGTTCAGGGCCAAAGTAGGAGGTGTCCGCAATGGCTGTTGACTTGAGGTACGCCTCAGCCTTTTGCGCTATATACCGCGGGTCCCGATTATAGAGCTGCCGTGTCACCGGATCCATGACATTGCAGATCAAAACCAGCGTAGGAACAGCCGCAAAGGGATCCATCATCGCCGTCGTCGGATCGGGGATCAGCAGCATGTCCGATTCGTGAATCTGCTGAAAGCCTCGAATTGAGGATCCGTCGAACCCCATACCGTCTGTGAACACGTCTTCCGTCAATTCTCGGCTGGACATAGAAGAATGCTGCCACAGGCCGGGCAGGTCGATAAATCTGAAATCGACGATCTTCGCGCCTCGCTCGTTCGCCAGCTTGACGACGTCCTTCGGTGTCATAGGATTGCCTTTCCTCCTTCTCGGATCGAACAATTCGCCACTGAACCGTTCGCGGAGCGGCCAGTTGCCCCTCCATTGCGTACTCTCAAATTGCCGCCTCGCCTCTCTCGCCGGTTCGGATTCGGATAACCTCATCGATCGACACAATAAAGATCTTTCCATCTCCAATGCGACCAGTCTTCGCCGACGACAGGATCGTGTCCACGACCTGATCGCACTTGTCGTTCGGAACAACGACCTCGATCTTCACCTTGGGCAAAAAGTCTATGGTGTACTCGCTACCCCTGTACAGCTCGGTATGCCCTTTCTGTCGGCCAAACCCCTTTACCTCACTTACGGTGAGGCCCTGTATTCCCACCTCCGCCAGAGCGCTCTTTACCTCGTCAAGCTTGAAGGGCTTAATAATCGCCTCGATCTTCTTCATCCCCATCCTCCGTCTCTGAAGGCACTTGCCTCCCGGTCAGGGGCCCCATACCCCCGCTCCCAGCACTATCGCCGATCCTTATGCATGCCGTTCGAGTAAGCAAATCGTATGCCAAACCCCCAGACGCCTTGACCCCTTTGAAATCGTACTACCGGTCCGAGAAACCGGTTCCCCTCAGACTTTCCTCACCGTTCTCTCACCCCCTACGTCTCATGGCGTGCCTACGAATTCAGCAGCTATTGATCTCTGTGACGATTTATTGAGCAACTAGAGCCGCACCTCACGAAGAAGCTTGGCTGCGTCTTCCGGAAGAACAGGATTGATATAGAAACCGGTCCCCCACTCGAAACCCGCCACCTTGACGAGCGTCGGCATGATCTCAATGTGCCAGTGATAATGATTTACGTCGGTCTCATGAAGGGGTAGGCTGTGAATCAGGTAGTTATAGGGAGGAGTGGCGAGCGCCTGATTTATCCTGCTAAGAACCTCCTTCAAGATTCTCGAGCAACTCACCATGTCGTGCTTCTGCGCATCCTCGAAGAACGGCTCATGCCTTCGGGGAAGGATCCACGTTTCGAACGGAAAGCGCGACGCAAATGGCGCAATGGCGACAAACTCATCGTTCTGCGCGATGATCCTCAACTCCTGCCGAAGCTCCTGGCGGATCATGTCGCAAAAGATGCATCGTTCCTTATAATCCAGGTAGGCCTTGGCGCCATCAACCTCTTCTCTTGCCAGCTTCGGAACAATGGGGGTTGCAATGAGTTGAGAATGAGGGTGTTCCAGCGAGGCTCCGGCTTGCTCGCCGTGGTTTTTGAAGATCAAGATATACTGGAATCGGTCGTCTTTCCTGAGATCGAGTATCCGGTCCCGGTAGGCCCACAGGACATCCTCTACCTGTTCTTCCGACATGGCCGGGAGGACGTCGTTGTGGTTGGGCGACTCGATGATCACCTCATGCGCCCCCAAGCCGCGCATCTTATCGTAGATCCCATCACCCGCCCGTTCAAGCTCTCCCTCGATCTGTAGCGCGGGAAACTTATTCGGCACAACGCGCAGACTCCATCCCCCGCCGTCCGGCTGGTACCCGTTCTTTCGGTAGGCCATGATCTCAGGCGGCGTTTTGTCTTCATTCCCCGGGCAGAACGGGCAGAACCCAACTGACCGTGGCGGCGGCACAGTTGGAAAGTCCAATGGGCGCTTCCCTCGTTCTGTCGAAATGATAACCCACCGCGAGGTGATCGGATCTTTACGGAGTTGCGGCATTCGGTCGTTGCGCTCCTTTACCTGGGGATCTTTTTATCTAAAAATCGCATAACACTAAATCACGGGTTCCGCAATGTCAATGGGCTTGCGCTGAAATGCACACGGCGTATCACCTTTGCCCATACAGTCGATCACCGACGCTTACTGATGAGTGATAGCAATGCGCGCCCGCAATAGGTTGCTGGTGTGGTTCTTTTCGTCCACCACAAAGACCTCGACGATCTTGATCCCTTCGGTGTCCCACTTGAGGCTGGTTTCAACCATTCCGATGGCCAGGCCGTACTTATCATTTTTTAAGTTCAAGATTTTCGGCGCAAATGCCGGCCTATAGACCCACTCTCGAAACTCGGACGGGAAAATGCGGGCCTCGACGACGTCTGCTTCGGTATCCTCGAAGTCAAAGGTCACCTTTACCGTCTCCCCTACCTTCGGCTTCGCCGGTTCGATCTGAAGATTATGAATGAGCGGGACACCAGGTCCGGCCTCGGTAGGTTTTATCCGCCAGCTCGCACAGGCTGACAACGTACAGGCGATGACGGCTACCAGCATTGCCCGCATCACCCTGCTCCGCCACCGCTTTTCATCATGATTGTTCGACATCGTCGGATTTCCTATTCACCCCCTCAACACGAACGCGGAATGTCGCGCTGCCGTCTTCCACAGCCACTCGATACGGTCCGGTCCCAAGGCGTAACCAATAGCAGTTCGATGCCTCCGCCTGACTCTGCCACGCGCGCTGCAGTGCGCCAAATCGTTCGTAGTAGCTCTTGAGAACCGCACACGCCTCGGGTCTGGAGACTTGACGAAACCGGACGATCTGGCCCGGTACGGCCTGCCCCAATCGACACACGTCCTCTTGCACAACCACCGCAATCTTTGTATAGCCGCCGGTCGTCTGGCGGTCTGCCAGCACAATCATCGGCTGGCCATCTGACGCCACCTGGATCGCTCCCAGCGGGGTCGAGTCGGACACAATATCCGCGCCTGATCGGTGGACAATCGGCGGCCCCTGAAGTCTGGCGCCCATCCGATCGATCTGTGGTGTCACACGATACCCCTCACTCAAGAACGTGCGAATCCCCTCAGGAGTAAAGCAATCCTCCTGCAACCCGAGAACCACGCGCACCGTCAGGACCTCGCCTATCGGCTCCAGCCACCCCGGCGGCAGCCGTCGCCCACCGACTGCGTGAGGCTGATGATCGACTGAGCCGAGCGCCAGGCGGTCACCCAGGCGTAGCGCCCGGCCATGGAAACCGCCAAATGCCGCAGGAAGGCAGGTGGAGCGGCTGCCGAGCATCAGGGGCACATCGATCCCACCGGCAACCGCCACGTAAGCGCGCAGTCCTTGGCGGGCGCGCTGCAACTCAACGATCTGACCGCGGCGGATCCTGACAGTCGTCCCGCACGCAATCGGCCGGCCATCCACGAGCGGGCGCATATCGGCCCCCACAATTGCTATAACCAGGTCGAGGAGCGCGCGAAGCGTCGGTCCCTCAGCCGTCGCCTCTAAACCTGCGAACCCCTCCCCATTATCGAGCAACAGATTGGCAACCCTCAACGCCGTCCGGTCCATCGCACCGGACGTCGGCACGCCATATCGCTGATACCCGATTCGCCCCAGGTCCTGGACGGTCGTCAGCAGCCCGGGCTTGATGACCTCAAAGGCGTCCAGGCTGCCCTCCCACATCTTCTTGAGACGCACTCGGTACAAATCGGACCGTATCTCCGGGAAGGATCGGAGTTGGGGGATCGTACGAAGGATCAAAGAGGCATACGGACGTACGACCGATAATACGCCATCCCCCCGGACTCTCTATGGGGTAGATTCCGGTCTGCCTTCCACCGATCCCTACCGATCCGGCCGGCACTCTGAGACGGGGGGTCGAAAGCCTCGGGACCGAGAGTCGCTCCGGAAGATCCCCAAGATACGGGAATCCTGCCGTAAAGCCAAGCATATACACTTGATAGAGCGGTTGTGAGTGAAGACGAATGACCGCTTCCGGCGACAGGCCGTTGTGACGAGCGACGAATTCGAGGTCGGGGCCACATTCCCC
>PQAQ01000045.1 GCA_003105305.1 Candidatus Methylomirabilota bacterium | reverse complement strand
GACTCCATCCAGGCTCTCATGCGGGAGAACAAAGAGGTGCTGTGGGGCTCAATGGTCAAGCAGACCATGATTCGTAAGCGACCCTCGTTTAACGAAGGGTATTACGGGTATAGCACCTTTTCCAAGCTGCTGGAGGATGCCGCCAAACATAACATTATTGAGCTGAAGCGGGATCCGAAGAGCGGGACGTACATCATCACCAGTTTTGCGGAAGCCTCATAGGGTCGCGTGGCGCGCAGAGGTCGTATGGCCTATAAGACGCTGATCTATACAGTAGAGGACTCGATCGCGACCATCACGCTGAACCGCCCTGATTGTTACAATGCCCTGAATGGGCAGATGGTGGAGGAGCTACTGGAGGCGGTCCGGACCTGTCGCGAGGATCGAGCGGTTCGTGTCGTCGTATTGATGGGCACCGGTCGGGCCTTTTGCGCCGGCGGCGATGTCAGGGAGCTTCTCGATCATTCCGCCGCCATTGCGCCGCACATAAAACGGCTGTTGATATCTCTCCACAATGTTATCTCGTGTATCTGTGGGATGTCAAAGCCGGTCATCGCCGGGGTGGGCGGCGTAGCCGCCGGCGCCGGGATGGGCTTGGCCATGGCCTGCGATCTGGTGATAGCGGCTCAGTCCGCCCGATTCACTATGGCCTATACGCAGCTCGGGCTCCCCCCGGACGCCGGATCGAGTTATTTTCTCCCCCGACTGGTGGGGTTGCGACGGGCGATGGAGTTGACCTTCACCAATCGAGTTCTGACTTCGGACGAGGCTCGGGAATGGGGACTGATCAACCGAGTGGCGCCGGATACGGCATTCGCGGCCGCTGTGTACGCCATGGCGAAAGAGCTGGCCGCCGGTCCGACGCTGGCCATGGGGCGAGCGAAGCGGCTTCTCGGCATGAGCGATCATGCAAGCCTGGAAGCCCAGATGGAGAACGAGGCCAAGCTTATCGCGCTGAGTGGTCAGACCGCCGATTTTTGTGAAGGGATGCGGGCCTTTGTCGAGAAGCGCGCACCGATTTTCAACCTTCCCCCACGTTGACAAGCCGGTACGCGTAGGGTAAGGTCGCAATAGCGACGGGCGCAGCGTTTGCCAGGATTCGGAACTATAACGGAACTATAATGGTATGCGTGCCGAATGCTGATTACCGACGGCTGAACGCGTGCGTCGGCCTGAAAGAATTGCATGCAAGGCGAAGCCGATGTCGAACGACAGTACCCTGAGCGCCCCGTCCTGGCAGTCGGAGCCGCAGTCGTCAAGGATGGAAAGGTGTTGCTGGTCTTGCGTGGCAGGGAGCCGGGACGCGGCCTCTGGAGCCTGCCGGGCGGCGCTGTGCTTTCCGGCGAGACGCTCAAGGCGGCGGTCGTCCGGGAGCTTCGCGAGGAGTGCGGAATCGACGTGGCGGTGGCGGAGACCGCCGAGGTTGTCGAGCGAATGATCCCGGATGCCACGGGGCGCCTGCAGTATCACTACGTGATTCTCGACTACCAGGCGAGATGGCTGCAGGGCGAGCTGACGACGTCGGACGAGATAGAAGACGCGCGTTGGGTAGAGCCTGACCGTCTGGGTCAATATCGTATGACCCGTGGCACTGTAGATGTGATCCGTCGCCTGCTAGCGCGGTTAGGCAGTGAGGTTCGAGATCTTGGGGGATAGTGAAAGGGTCCATCGACGTGGAGCTTACCGTCAACGGCAAGAGGCGTACAGTGACAGATAACGCCACCATCGCCACACTGCTGGAGGAGTTGCAGATCAACCCGCTCAGGGTGGCGGTCCAGCTTAATCAACAGATCATCAAGCGGGATCTGTATGAGCGTACGCCACTGCGGACAGGGGACGTATTGGAGGTCATCACCTTTATGGCCGGCGGGGCCTCATGAAAAGCGAGGCAGTGTTGGAACGCGATGCGCCAGAGAGTGGCGATACCTTGAAATTTGGCGGCAGAGAGTTTCGGTCGCGGCTCATCGTCGGGACGGGCAAGTTTCCGGACCATCGAACAATGCAGCAGGCGCACGACGCATCCGGCGCCGAGATGGTGACGGTGGCGGTCAGAAGGGTGAACCTGGACCGCACTCAGGAATCGCTTCTCGACTATATCGACCCCAAACGGTACGCGCTCCTGCCCAATACCGCCGGTTGCTATACGGCGGAGGAGGCGATTAACACCGCGATGCTGGCCCGGGAGGTCGGTCTCTCGGACATGGTTAAGCTGGAGGTGATCGGTGATCAGCGGACCCTGTTTCCGGATAACGAGGAGCTGCTGAAGGCCACCAAGGCGCTGGTGAAGGAGGGCTTCGTGGTCTTGCCCTACACGAACGACGATCCGATCATGGCGAAAAAGCTGGAGGATGCCGGCGCAGCCGTTGTCATGCCGCTCGCCGCTCCGATCGGTTCCGGCCTCGGCATACGAAATCCGCACAATATCAGAATCATCCTCGAAGCGGCGAGGGTTCCGATCATTGTTGACGCTGGAGTGGGCACGGCGTCGGATGCGTCCGTCGCCATGGAGTTGGGATGCGATGGCGTCCTGATGAACACGGCGATTGCGTGCGCCAAAGATCCGATTGCCATGGCGACGGCGATGCGGCACGCGATCATTGCGGGGCGACTGGCCTACCGGGCGGGACGGATACCGAAGAAGCTCTATGCCAGCGCTTCGAGTCCACTCGAGGGTTTGATCGAGTAACACGAGTTCCTCGCTTCGAGTTCCGTGTTGTGAGTTGCAAGACCTCTTTCTGCCGGTTTCAGTCAGGTGCGCGGCCGTGGATTCTCAAGTATTCTCTTCAACCCGAAACCCTTCTACGTGGGGTCTCTACGTTGTAACCGACCGGTCCCTGACGAAAGGGCGGCCCCTGGAGGCGGTGGTCGAGGCCGCGCTCGCCGGTGGGGTTAAAGCCGTCCAGCTTCGCGAGAAGGATCTTTCGACGCGGGCCCTCTATGAACTGGCCGGGCGACTCCTTCCTATTGTGCGTGAGCGAGGTGCCAGCCTCCTCATCAATGATCGGGTCGATCTGACAATGGCCTTACCCATCGACGGCGTCCACCTCTCCAGAACGAGCCTGCCGCCGGCCGAAGCGCGCGCCCTGTTGGGACCGTCGCGCTTGATCGGCGTCTCCTGTCACGCTCTCGAAGAGGCGGTTGAGGCCGAGTACGGCGGAGCAGATTTCATCGTATGTGGTCCGCTGTTTCCCACGCCTTCCAAAGCAGCATATGGAGTACCCGTTGGGCTCGCGCGACTCAGGGAGGTGAGACAACGGGTCCGACTGCCGATCTTCGGTATCGGCGGGATCACGGAGTCGAATGCAGCGTCAGTTATTGCGGCTGGCGCCGGCGGGATAGCGGCTATCTCTGCCTTCATGTCGGCGGACGATCCGGCTGCTGCCGCGACTGCCTTGCTTCGTATTGTTCGCTCCTCCCCCGAGGGCGGTGCAGAGCGCTAGGTCCGATCGATGTGGATCGTGATTGACGGCTACAAT
>PQAQ01000044.1 GCA_003105305.1 Candidatus Methylomirabilota bacterium | reverse complement strand
CAGCGTAGCTTGCCATGCGCTCACCAAGAAGTCAAATGTTTTTCCGAACCTTCCAGCGATTCAAATGTTGGTCGGAACCGACTCGCCGGAGGCGCCGGTCAGCGCCTTCTCGGAGGCCTCACTGAGGGCCTTGACATACCGGCGGTCTGTGGTGAAGACCCGGTAGCGGGCCACCTTGGGGGGGATATCGCGGAAGAGATCCATGAGCGGTCTGGGCGATACATCGCTAGTGGCCGGATTATACATGAAGATCTGCTTACTCCCTTCGGCCAGCGGGTTGATGGGACGGGGATCAAGCGCCGCCAAGTCCACCTTGAATTCGATCCCATACAGGCGCTTAGGGAGGCAGCGGCGAATCGCCTCCTCCAGATGCTCGGCAGTCTGAAACTGGACCGTCCGCTGCGACTCCTCGATGGTGGAGACAAAGTCATAGGCCATCTTCCACTTGACGTTTCGACCAAAGATTTTTTTCCATTCCGCTCCCAACGCCCGCTCATGTGGATCGCTCGAGGTCGCCCACTGGCCGACTCGTTCAAACAGCGACCAATCGGTCAGCTCCAGATACCGATCCAGCGCCTTGTACGGATTATACGGGGCAATCCGCGCCATCGTCTCCTTGAAGATCTCCTGGATATGCAGGTCGATGGCCCTGGCCGTCCGATGATGGTAGACGTTCAGGTAGAGGGCGATCTTCGCGTTCAGGAACCGCATCAGGGCCGACTCTCCGGCTTTGTGCAGGGTCAGCCCCTTCGACGTAAAAAACGTGTACAGCAGCAGCCGCTCGATATCCACCATATCCAGCGAAAAGCCGGTCATATAAGCGTCTCGCTGAACGTAATCAAGGTTATCCACGGTATAGATCCCTGAAAAGAGCGGGCGGAGCGCCTGAAGCCACTCTGGAATACCGGCCACAGGGCCCGATTCCGACTTCTTGATCAGGAACGCAATCTGTCCGGGATCGAGTCGCTCATTCGGTTGAAACGCCCCGCTCGGGCTGCGGCGAATCGCTGTGATAAGTCCCCCCAGCTTCTTCATGATAATGGTCATCCCCAGAATCTCGTGGTTCAGCCGCTCGCCGCGAATTTGAAACTGCTTCAGGAAGTGATCGTCGAAGAAATGTCCAAAGGGGCCGTGCCCGACATCATGAAGCAACCCGGCAAGTCTCAGCAGCTCTTCGATGAACGGCGCCGACGGCAGGGTCTCCCTGAACGTCTCCTTCAGGCTGGGATACAGGTGTCCGGCAAATTCCCCCGCCATGTGCATGGTCCCCAGGACATGCTGGAACCGACTGTGTTCGCCGGAGGGGTAGACCCACCAGGTACTCTGGAGCTGGTGAATACGGCGCAACCGTTGGACCCACGGACTATCAATGATCTCCTTCTCGGTCCGTTCCGATCGATGACTCTTTGGAACCGTGAAGAGGATGTAACGATGAATCGGATCGGCTATCAACGCCACCCCTTCGTAGGGTGACGCGAGCAACTGGCCTCCGTTGTCTGGCGACTGATGCTCAGTGGCGTGCGGCGCGGTCATCGATCACCTCCCTAGATCAATGCCGATTCCAGGACGATACCCCGATCCAACATCGCGATGACCCGCGATAACGTTCTGGTCAGATCGATCGGCAACTCCGGGCTTTCTTCAAGCTGTCGACACAGATCAATCAATCGGCGGAAGGCCCTGATAAGGTCGCCTTCATGCCCCCCGAAACTCTGCTCGACCAACGCCAGCCAGTCGTCTTCTCCGGACACCCACCGATGAGTGGCCGCCAGATAGATTGTGTGCATTGAGACCGGCAGGTCAACGTGATAGGATCGTTGGACCTTGTCCACCTCCTGACTCAGATCCTCCAGCGTCTTCACCCGCCGCCGAAGATGCGCCTGATCTCGAAGGAACAGCCTGGCCGCGGGCTGCTCTGTTGCGCGCGGTTCCTCCACGAGACACGAGAGGAGCCCGGCGAGTTCCTCGGGTAACAGACCCTTCAGAAGTCCGGAAAAGACTACCCGGGCCACCAATAGTTCGTTATCGTGGCGCAGCGACGCAACCAAGCGACCCTCGACTCCCAACCGCCCATCCTCGAGATAGCCGAAATGCTGGAGGATGCCCACGACACGCAGAAACTGTTCCCAGTAGGAATTCTGAAGTTGCTGTTGCGTCTGGTGATGACGCTCCAGCATCTGCCCCAGGCGTCGCGACTGTTTGAGCTGCCGCTCCCGGTGCGAGCGTTCCGCGCACCGGTGACACGGCATCTGGGAAAGGGCAAGGGCCATCGCCTCGAGTTTTGATCGGCTCTCCTCGAAGTCGCCCCAGAAAAAGGTGACGGAGTCCGCAGACCGTCGCCTGCGACCCCGACCACCCCCGCGCCCGCTCCGCGCGGTCGCCGCTCGCAGACACGCAAGCCGTTCACGTTCGTGCTCCAACGCGGCGCGTCGTTCTCGATATTCGATCAGCGTACTGACCGGACAGCAGGGGGACGTCACGCCCTCGGCTTCGGCCAGTTTGCGGATTAACTCTTCTTGTTCGATCCGGATGGCCTCGATCTTTCGACGATTCTGAAACTGACCGAAGCTTTTCTCGATGGTCTTGCGGATCGCCTCCGGCTCGCGCTGCATGTCGATCAGCAGCGCCGCGCTGCTGTAGCCGATCCGAAATCGGCTATTGATCGGCTCCGGATTGCCTTGCACCAGCCGGACAGCGTCTGCGGCTGCCTCTGCTGAATCGAGTGCCAGGAGGCAGGTTCCTTTAGGATCGATCCCGCGCCGTCCGGCACGCCCGGCTATCTGGAACAGTTCCCCCACAGTGAGACCGCGAAATCCGAGATCGGTCCGCTTCCGAAGTCCTCCGATCACCACGCTTTTGGCCGGCATGTGAATCCCAAGGCTCATCGTTTCGGTTGCAAAAACGACCCGCACCAATCCCCGCTCAAACAGGACCTCGGTAAGTCGCTTCAACGCCGGAAGGACACCGGCGTGGTGCAGCCCTACACCGCGACGCAACCCGCTCAGAATGAGTCGATTCAGATCACTCCCAGGGCTGATGCTCGGGTAATCAAGAAGCGTCTGTTGAATCGCCTCTTCGATCTGCTCGCCCCCTGTGGAATCCAGGAACGGTTCACCGCGCTCCAGGAGGCGAGCAAGGGCACGCTCGCATCCCGAGCGGCTGAAGATAAAGTAGATCGCCGGCAGCCAGCGGTGCGCTCGAAGCACGGAAATGGCGGTGCTCTCGTCGAGCGCGCGACGGCGAACAATACGATGCCGGCGTTCCCCACGCCGGACCCATCGACCGATCTCCCGCCCCTCGGACACGCGTCGCTCGGACAAGGAAGCCTGTAGAATCCGCCGAACTGACGCCTCCTCCGGCGGCCAGAGCTGACCATCCTTGTCGCAGAGCAAATAACGCAGCGGCACCGGTCTGATGGGATGATGGATGGGCCGAATCGGACGATGGGTCTGGCCGATCCACTCAGCAATCTCGCCGATATTACTGACGGTAGCCGAAAGGGCGACAAGCTGAACGTCAGGGGGACAATTGATAATAATCTCTTCCCACACAGTTCCCCGCCCCACATTTCCCATGTAGTGACACTCGTCCAGCACGACATAGCGAAGCCCCTCAAACTCGCCCCCGTAGAACTTGTTGCGGAGGATCTCGGTAGTCATGACCACAAGTGATGCGCGAGGATTCACCTTCACGTCGCCGGTCAGGATGCCGACGGTTTCCCCACCCCACTGGCGGGTGAAATCGGCATATTTCTGGTTGCTCAAGGCCTTCAATGGGGTCGTGTAGGCGATGCGATGTTGGTGAGCGAGGGCCCGGTAGATGGCAAATTCAGCGATGAGGGTCTTGCCCGCGCCGGTCGGCGCAGAGACGATCACGGAGCTTCCCTCCGCAATCAGACGGATGGCCTCCTCCTGAAACGGGTCCAGGGGGAACGGATATCGGTCGCGGAACGAATCGATAAGCGCCTGCGCGTCCCGCGGTGGAGCCGATGCAGCAATCTCGACAGGTCTGTGTCCTTTTGACATCGTTTATCGTCAACATTAGCAGATTGCACCGAGCGCTTCAACTACTCCGATTCATCTCAAGCGTCTTGCCGCTTCAAGAAAGCTCGAACGCTTCAGTCGATCCCCTTGCGTTGCGCGTGTCCGTCATGTAAGCTGAACGTCGTGGCGGATAAGGTTAGAGAGGCTGAAGAAGACCGAAGGGGTATCGTTATGAGCGACGAACCAACACAGACGCAAGAGGCGGCCATCCGCAAGCAGATACGGACCGCAGTGGAGGCGATCGACGGTGCACTGGAAGGCATCGTGCGCTTCCTCACACCGCTGAGACCAACGATGCGAAATGAACTGATCCAGTCTCTGGGCGGCCATATCGAACAGGCACGGCACGCCAGGGAGTCGCTCGAACGGATCCTCCTGGAGTTACAGCGACAGAAGGGGTCGTGAGGATCAGGTCTCTGCGTGTGGCTTGTCCTCCGCAGATTCGCCAAGGCGGACATACCCCAAGGTCCGCAGGAATCGCTCTCCCTCTGCCGATTTTAGGAAGTTCAGCAGATAGTCGCTGAAGCCTTTCGCCATGTCAGGCGAAAGGTACGGCGGATGACCCGTCGCACACCAGATGGTAATCTTATGATAGAGGCCCTGAACGTCTCCCG
Source organism: Candidatus Methylomirabilota bacterium (assembly GCA_003105305.1). GTDB lineage: Bacteria > Methylomirabilota > Methylomirabilia > Methylomirabilales > Methylomirabilaceae > Methylomirabilis. The sequence continues at coordinate 2,322 of PQAQ01000044.1, read as the reverse complement.
TCATCGCCACTCCCCTCGTTATCGGACCTTCGACTTTGGCGCACCGAGCTCCGCCCCTTCTTCGCCCTGGACCTTGGCCTGCATCTTCTTCACGAGATCCTGGTACGAGGAGGTGCGGATGATCTTACTGAATTGGGTGCGATAATTATTTACCAGGCTGACGCCCTCGACCACAATGTCATAGACCTCCCATTTGGAGTTGGAGTCAGCCTTCTGCAATCGATAGGCTATCGGAATTTCCTGATTCCGTTTGGTCACAATCTTCGTCCGCACCTCTGAATAGTTTCCATCAGCGGTCTCCCCCAGGTACAAGATCTGTTCACCCGTGTACCCTTCGACCCGATCAACGTAGGCTCGCTCCAGCAGATCGGTAAACAGGCCGACGAATTGGTTACGCTCATCCGGCGTCCGCTCCTTCCAATACTGGCCCATGGATCGCTTGGACATCTCTGAAAAATCGAATCGCTCCAATACCGTCCGACGGAGCTGGGCACGGCGCTCCTTGGCCTTTCGCTCACCCTTAAGCGTCGGATCAGTCAGGATCTTCAACACCTGATCCACGGTCTCCTTCACCTGATCTGTCGCCGGACCGGCGAGGACCTGGCCTGGCATTGCCAACATTGCCACGGCTGCCGTGATAAGGGTCAGCGTTTTCCATCTGCGCCGGACATTGACATTCGTTACGGTCACTTCATCTCCTCCTTTACGGCTAGACCTGTAGCATGCTCAATATTCGCAAGCGCAAGGTTATAATTGTACATGGCCCGATAGTTGTCTGCCCGTAGCTTGGCGTACGACTCTGCGGCCTGGCCCAGTTCTCTGGCCTCTCCAACGCCAAGGTCGTAGTTCGCCTTGGCTGCCACCAGCCACTTCTTTGCGTTCCGCCATCCCTCTTCCGTGGCCCTCAGCGTCTCCTTGGCCTCGGCAAGCTCCCGATGCGCTTTCCGCACCTGCAATGGGATCCCCCGCTCGGCAAACGACTTCATCTCTCCAACCTTCAGGTGTTCCGCCTGAGCGGCCCGGATCTTACCTCGAATAATGCCGAAGTCGAGATTGTATTTGAAACCCAAGACAATCGCGGTATACCGATCATTCAACGGATCATAGGCCCAGGGATTTTGCTGGTGCGTCCGGTTACCGGCCTGAGCGTAGACACCGTTCACGGCGGCGAAAAACAGAGGGTACAGGTTACTCTCTTCGGCCTTGACCAACGCTTCAGTGGCCTTGAGCCCGGCCCGCACCTGCGTCATCTCCGGTCGCAACTCCAACGCCATGCCCATTCCCCGATCTTCCGGTTCCACCTCTCTAGGGACAGCCGCTAGGCCAAACGCGTCCAGCTCCAACGGCTGCAAACGATCGAAACCGGCATAGAACCTCAGACCACTAGTGGCTAGATCAAACCCCTTCTGGGCCTCTTCCCGGTTCTTCAACACCTCACCCCGGAACGCCTTTAATTTGTACAGATCTATTTCATCAGCCCCCGGCACTTCAGCCTTGAGCTGTCGTTCCGTCTTGTCAATCGCCTTGTCAAGATCCGTGGCAATCTCATCAATCAACCCGAGCATGTCGCTTGCTAACAGTCGGCCGTAGTATAGCTCCTTCACCTTCAAGATCAGGTCCGCCGCCTTCTCTTCCACCTTCGCTTGCTCGACCTTGACCCCCTCCTCCGCAGCTTCGCGGAATCCCGTTAGCTTACCGAAGGTATAGAGCGGCTGGACCAACTGTAGTTCAACCCGCTCGAAAACGTTGGTCACGTGGGGGTGATCCTTCCGATCGGGAGACCCGCCCTCGACGGTTCCACGGGCCCGAGGGGACGGCCCTACGATCCCGGTTACCTCGATCTGTGGAAATCGACCGGCGTCGGCCTGATCTTTCTTGGCCATCGCCGCCTCAGCGCCTCTCTGCATCTGGCGGATCTCAGGACTCGTAGCCAGTGTACGCTGAATCAGATCCTTCAAGCTATAGACGGCCTTGGGTACCGGCGACTGTGCAAATGTCGGCTGCGCGACAGCCGCCGTTGTCATCAGGGCCAGGGGCAACACGATCCAGCGTGCCTGCCCCGCTCGGCCTGCATTCATCATGAGCGCCTCCTTCGAGATCAGCGATTCGACATATGCGTACCGGCTACCTCTTTCGATCAGAGCTTACCAAAAATGTAGTTCGAGATGAGTTGTTCGATGTCTATGGGGTCTTCGGTGTCTCGAAGTTTACCGCCAGGCTGGACCATGGTGTCGGAACCGCCGGGCGTAATCCTCACGTACTTCTCACCGATCAACCCCTTCGTCCGGATCGAGACGATCGAGTCGTCCTGAAGCTTGATGC
>PQAQ01000043.1 GCA_003105305.1 Candidatus Methylomirabilota bacterium | reverse complement strand
CTAATCGGTCGTGCGGCTTGACCCCAATTTTATTTTCCTCTGTATTGGAAACGCTGTAATGAAAAGGATCGCTGGAAAGATCGTAGGCTGGACCGTCGCAATGGCGATTCTGGGCGCCTCGAGCGCTTGGATAGGGTGGCGGGAGGCTAAGGCGGGCGACGACGATCGGGGCAGACCAAGCCCCCGTCCGCCGAAAGTCGACTTGAACACAGCGTCCGCTCGAGAGCTCGAACGGCTTCCAGGGATGAAGCCTGACGTCGCGGAACGAGTGCGCCGAAACCGGCCGTATAAGAAGCTCGATGAACTGATCGCCAGGAAGGTGATGGGTCGGAAGGAGTTCGCGAGAATTAAAGAGCGGATCCGAGTGAGTCCGACACAAGGCCCTGGACGGTCGCCGTGATGGAAAACGGCCTACGAAGCAAGACCCGGGACGCTGTGAAACAATTCCTGGTGGCCATAGCGGAGGAGCAACACCCGTTCCCATACCGAACACGGAAGTGAAGACCTCCAGCGCCGATGGTACTGCGCGGGCAACTGCGTGGGAGAGTAGGTCGCCGCCAGGTTTTTTTTAAAAAAGCCCACACGAAATGCCGCCGTGTGGGCTTTCGTTTTTTCGAAGTTTTTATTCGTCTTCGAGGAGGCGGCAAGACTATAATAACGAGTGCATGCAGGAGGTGTTCGAAGCGTCGGTATGGTAGCAGAGGGGGAGTTCAGCGTGAGGCGGAAGAGCCCGGTTCAACATTCGCTGGGACGATCAGCCGTTCTGTTTTGGGGGGTTCTGGTCGCGGTGACGCTGTTCGCCTCTGCCGAGGCTGCTGGAGTGGCACGGCCATACTCACTGAGCCTGGTGCGATTTGGCACATATCCCGATCACACGCGAGTCGTCTTGGTGGGGACCAGATCGCACGATTTCGTTGTGAAAGAGGATGGAGTATCCGGACGGGTCGTGGTGGAGGTGAAGCGAGGGATCGTGAATCCGTCCATGCGAACAAGTCCGGTGTCGGATGGCCTGGTGGCTTCGATTGAAATTCGTCAAGTTCAAAACGACACTCAGGTGACGATCCAGGGAGCGGGGCGTCGTCTAGCGAGCAAGGTGTTTGCATTAGAGGGACCTCATCGGATAGTGATCGATCTGTTTCCCCGCGACCGGCAGGAACGCCATTTACGCGCAGCGGATACCGCCTTGAAGACGCCTCGTCGTGAACGAGGCGAGCCGTCAAGACCGGCGGATCCGACCATCGAGGCGAGTGAACCGTCCGGTGTGCTGTCAGTACAGCCGCGTGTCAAGACGATCGTGATCGATCCTGGCCACGGCGGAAGAGATACCGGCGCCATCGGCCGGTCAGGAGCGAGGGAGAAAGATATCGTCCTGGATATCGGCCTCCGGTTGCAGCGATTAATCACGGAGCGGCTCGGGATGAAGGTCATTATGACCCGTTCAAAGGACACCTTTGTTCCGCTTGAAAACCGGACCATGATCGCCAATCGACACCACGCCGATTTTTTTATCAGCTTGCATGTGAATGCAGCGCCGGAAAGTCGGGCGGGCGGGTTTGAGACCTATTTCCTGAGCCGTGAACCATCCGACCGCGGCGCAAAGGCGTCTGCTGTCAGAGAGAACACGGTCCTCAACCTTGAGGGCGTCGGTCAAGAGGCTCAGCGAGGCTTGAAGTCCGTGCTCTGGGATCTGACCCAAACGCTCTACGTGAAAGAATCGAGTGAGCTGGCAGAGTTGCTGCTGGATGAACTCAGACACAATCTCAAGGTGGACAATCGCGGGGTCAAGTCGGCGCCCTTCTTTGTGCTGATCGGGGCCGCGATGCCATCCGTCCTCGTGGAGGTCGCGTTTATCACGAACCCGGATGAAGAACAAAAACTTGAACAAGAGATGCATCGACAACAGATCGCCGAGGCGCTGTTGGCCGGGATCGCGAAGTTCAGAACACGATACGAAAAACGAGTCGGAGTGACGGCGTCGTCATATTCTGTCATGACCCCTAAGATTGCGCCACGCATCGCGGCGCGGGAGCGTGACGACCGAAACATTCTCTCGGCGGGAGAACAATGAGATGACCAATCTCCCTCCGGTCGCATACTGACGAGCGGTTCAGCGGATTGGAGATACGATAGTGCGGAAGTTGAAAACGGCGGTGATGTTCGCCGCCTTCGCGGTGGTCGTGATCGGTGCGATCGCGCTGTGGGGCGCTAGATGGGCGCCAGTGACCGGACCTGTTGCCCCGCACGTGGTCCCAAAGACCGAGACGCCGGCATTTGAAGGCGGCATGAGGAGCGTCACGCTCTTCTTTGTCGGTCGCGGCGACTACGCGTTCCGTGAGGAGCGCCGAGAGATAGAACGCGGGGCCATAACGGCGGAGGAAGCGAAGCGGACCTTGGCCGAATTGGCGAGGGGACCCGGCAGCGCCGATCTCGCACCGACGGTTCCTCGTGAGGCGAGGCTTTACAATCTCTTTATTGATTCGTCAGGGACTGCGTACGTCAACTTCAGCAAAGAGTTGCGAGACGGCCTGTCGGGAGGCGCGCAAGAGGAACTCTATGCCGTATTTTCCATAGTCAATACACTCGCGTCGAACTTCCCCCGGATTGCGCGTGTACAGATTCTTGTAGAGGGGGCTGAGATTCAGACACTAGCGGGACACGTCGATACGCGCGGCGCCTTACAGCCTCAGTACGTCTTTTGAGGCGGCCGGCGATCGTGCGAAAGGAGGATCTGTGAGAAGCGATGGTCGGCGGTTGGATGAGATCAGGCCGGTGAAGGTGGACCGAGGCTATCTGACGCATGCCGAGGGGTCATTGCTCATTGAGGTCGGCCAAACCAGGGTCCTGTGTACAGCGACGGTGGAGGACAAGGTGCCGCTGTTCCTGCGGGGAACCGGTCAGGGGTGGGTCACGGCGGAGTATGGTATGCTCCCTCGCGCGACCAAGACGCGGACGCCGCGAGAATCGGCAACCGGAAGGGCGAGCGGTCGGACGTTCGAGATCCAGCGCCTCATTGGCCGGTCTTTGCGGGCGGTGATCGATTTATCGCGATTAGGCGAACGCACGGTGCTGATCGATTGCGACGTGATTCAGGCCGACGGCGGGACTCGGACGACGGCCATTACGGGAGCCTTTGTGGCAATGGCCGATGCGCTGTCTCGGCTTCAGGAGAACGGTCAACTTCAGGGACCGTTGCTGAAAGATTTCGTGGCCGGCGTGAGCGTCGGGCATGTGGACGGAGAGTTATTGCTGGACCTCAACTATGCCGAGGACTCCATGGCCGACGTCGACATGAATATTGTGATGACCGGCTCCGGAAAATATGTCGAGGTGCAGGGGACCGCCGAGGAGGATCCCTTCGATAAAACGCAGTTGGACCGGATGCTCGACCTCGCGGCGCGGGGAATCGGCGCGTTCGTGGATCTTCAGCGTCAACTGCTGGGCGCTGAGATTCATGGTCTGAAGATGTAAAGATGCAGCTTGACATTGGGGAGCGAGGTTTCTAGAATGCAGTTGATCGTGGCGACGGCCAACGCGGGTAAATTTCAGGAAATTGTGAATATCCTCAGCGACCTGAGGATTTCTTTTTTGTCGCTCGCCTCGCTCCATGGGTACCGCCCGCCTGACGAGGCAGGTGCGACGTACGCTGAGAACGCGGCGGCCAAGGCCAAGGCGAC
>PQAQ01000042.1 GCA_003105305.1 Candidatus Methylomirabilota bacterium | reverse complement strand
GACGGGCTCGATCTTCTGGGGATTCTGAAGAAACAGGACGCCGATATGGTTATTCTCGACATATCCATGCCGAACCTCAGGGGGATTGAGGCGGCCGTCGAGATCAAGAAGTCCCGTCCGAAAATGAAGATACTGATCCTCACAATGCACAAAGACAGCGAATATCTCCGGGGTGCGATGGCTGCGGGGGTAAACGGGTATCTGCTGAAGGAAAATGCGGATTCAGAACTGTTCGCCGCCATCACAAGGATCCGGCAGGGGAAGACGTTTGTTTCGCCTTCTCTTGCCGAAGAGTTCATTGAGGGATGGTCAAGGAATTGTGACAATGCCGGCGAGCCGTTCAGGAAGGAACAGCTGACAAACCGGGAAAAACAGGTATTGAAGCTGATCGGGGAAGGCCACACATCCAGGGAGATAGCAGACCTGCTCTGCATCAGCATCCGCACGGTGGAGCGCCATCGCGCCAATATCATGGAGGAGTTGAACCTCAGGAACACTGCAGACCTCGTGAAGTACGCCATCAGAAAGGGCTATCTTTAGGCCCTCATTCGCTCAGAATACGTAGCTCCCGGTTGACTGCCGGTTCGCTTCGGTTCCGGGAAGCTCTTTATCCGWGACCCCATCCTCCGCAAGAGAGGAAATCCCAGCCGCCTGGGTAGTTCTACCCATTGAAAAATGGGTGTTTCAGCCGATTCAGTATCGATCGCCGACCTGCTAACCTTAATTCAAGAGAGAAAACAGCTTGCAGTACACGGGGGAATGCAGAGTGTCGTCGAGAACCGTTTATCACATCGTGCTGGCTGATGATCACGTTCCGTTTCGCAAGGGATTGAAGGACGTTCTCAAAGAAGAATCCGACCTCGTTGTTGTTGGCGAGGCCGGAGACGGTCGTGAACTTATCTCGCTTCTGCGGCAGGCGAAACCCCATATGGTTATCCTTGACCTCTCGATGCCGCACATGGACGGATTTGATGCGGCGAGCGAGATCAGGAAGTGCTACCCGGACATCTCCACACTGATCCTTACGCTGCATAAGGACGCCGCCTATGTCCAACGGGCGATCTCGGCCGGGGTCAGTGGCTATGTGCTGAAAGAGAAGGTAGATACCGAGCTTCTGGAAGCCATACGATCGATAAGAGAAGGAGGTGTCTTTTTCCCGTCTCATCTTACCCCGGAGGCGTCGGTCAGGGATGAACCATGAAGATGGACATATCTGGAGTTTCTTTGCAATCGAAAGAGCATGGTGAGCAGATGGATAAACAATGGAACGAGGATGGCGCAGACGCCGGAGAGAGGTCTGATGCCTCTGCGGCCGGCCCAACAAACGCTATCAGGATCAATTGAAGGGGGTAACGCAATGAAGAGATTCATATATGCTGTGGCAATGATTCTGACATTTGGGATGGCTGGGCTTTTTGGGGCAGGAAGGCAGTGCCTCGCGCAGCCGGTTGAGGATACGCTGGCAGAACGCTGGGGAAAGGTGAAGCCGTCGGACATAAAGGCGGCGGCTGCCCGTCTGGAAGCGGCGCGTGCCGCGGCGGAAGCCCGCGGGAAAGCGATGGATAAAGATACCCGGGGCGTGCCGGACACTGATGGTAACAGGCAAAGAAGTGCGGAGGATGGAAGAAATGAATAATCAAGCAGGGGGAAGATGGCTGGGCTTTGTACTGGCGGCGATTATCGTTATCTGTGGAAGTGTGGGCGACATGGCATTTGCAGTAATAGGACCAGGTGACACGCCCGATTACTTCAGTACCCCGAATTGGGCCAACAGTCCCCTCCTTAGAAAATTTGTAGATGCCCTCCCGGTTCTGTGGGACCCCAAAGGTGGAGGCGTTGCCCCGGCAAAGTGCATCCCTCTGGCCGTTCCGGATACGATTACTTATCCGGGTTCCGATTATTACGAGATCGAGCTGAGGGAATATAGCGAAACGATGCACTCGGACCTGCTTCCAACGAAGCTTCGGGGATATGTGCAGGTCAACCAAGGTACGGATCCCGTTACCAATCTGAACACCATAACGCCGGCACCAATCCGTTATCTTGGACCTTTGATCGTGGCCCAGAAGGACAGGCCGGTACGTATAAGATTTACCAATAAACTGTCGACCGGAAACGCAGGGAAGCTCTTTGTCCCGGTGGATACGACGATAATGGGGTCAGGGGAATTTCAGATCGATTACGATCCTGACACCCTTCAGCCCATTCCGCTTACCACAGGAATGTTCAGTCAAAACCGCGCTACGCTTCATCTCCACGGAGGGAGGACTCCATGGATCAGTGATGGCACCCCTCATCAATGGATCACTCCTGCTGGAGAGTCTACCGCGTATCCCAGAGGGACCAGCGTGCAGAACGTGCCTGACATGCCCGACCCTGGCCCCGGGGCCCAGACGTTCTACTGGACTAATCAGCAAAGCGCCAGGATGATGTTTTATCACGATCACGCCTGGGGTATCACGCGGCTCAACGTCTATGCCGGAGAAGCGGCCGGGTACCTGATTACTGACGGAGCCGAGCAACAGTTAATCACCGGGGGGCTCATACCCTCTGACCAGATACCGCTCATCATCCAGGACAAGACCTTCGTGGATCCTGCTACCATTGTGAATACCGATCCGACCTGGGCCTGGGGTTCCCAGCCGTGGAATGGGGTTCCGGGAACCCCCATGACTCCCGTTCAGGGAGACCTCTGGTGGCCGCATGTATACATGCCGGCCCAGAATCCGTACGACATCAGCGGGATTAACGCTATGGGGCGCTGGATGTACGGACCATGGTTCTGGCCGCCGACTCCGGTCTGTGGCTCCTCACCGTCTGCTGTTCCACCCTGGTGCGTCACTGCCGGAGTGAGGCCGAATCCCTACTTCGATCCGGCCTGCGATCCGGCGGTAGCCGGCTTTTGCCAGCCTCCGGAGATTCCGGGCACGCCCGATGTGTCATGGGGTGCTGAAGCTTTTCTCGACACTCCAGTGATCAACGGCATGGCATATCCTACCCTTACGGTTGCTCCGAAGGCCTATCGCCTGCGGATACTAAACGCTTCCCATGACCGGTTTCTGAACCTGCAGTTGTATGCTGCTAGCTCCATTGTAAGAAGCATCACCGTGAATACGCCCGGCAGCGGCTATACCGACGCAACAACAGTCAGCATCACCGGAGGAGGCGGGAGAGGCGCGACAGCTACGGCAACGATTGATCCGGTAACAGGGGCTATTACGGCTATCACGCTTGATACGGTGGGTAGCGGATATACCTCGGTTCCCGCCGTCACGATAGCCGGCAGCGGTGCTGGAGCCTCGGCTACCGCGGTTCTCTATACTGCACCGACCGAGGTAGGGATGGTTCCGGCGATTTTGACTTCGGGTTTCCCGTCGAGATGGCCTGCAGATGGCAGGGAGGGTGGAGTGCCTGATCCGGCGACAAGTGGCCCGGCATTCATCCAGATTGGTACCGAGGGAGGCTTCCTGCCCGGGCCAGTTCTTCTCCCTAATCAGCCGGTTGCATGGAACATGGATCCCACGATGTTCAATTTCGGGAATGTCCTTTCCCAGGCGGACGGCGGAGGCACGCTCTTTCTTGGTCCCGCAGAACGGGCCGATGTCATCGTCGATTTTTCCCGATTTGCGGGAAAGACCCTGATCCTTTACAACGACGCACCGACGGCATTTCCTGCGCTCGACCCGCATTATGATTATTACACCGGCGCGCCGGATCGGACCGATATGGGGGGAGCGCCTCCGGTACAGCCAGGATATGGACCGAACGTCAGGACGATCATGCAGGTCGTAGTGACGGGGAGCGGCGGTACCGCGCCTGTCAACGACTATAATCCGGCCACGCTCACGAACCTCCAGAACGCTTTTAATTCTGTAGGCACCCCGGGGACCGGGACCTACGTTCCAGGTGTCTTTGCTTCGTCTCAGGACCCGCTGATCGTAGGACAGACGGCTTATAATTCCGCTATCGGGACCATTTTCCCGTCAACGTGGCCTAATTGGGGAGTTTCGAGGATCGCCGACACGTCAATCAGCTTCAGGACGGTCAATCCGGACCGGACGATAAGCGCTCCTCTAACGGTTTCGATGATGCCGAAAGCTATCCATGACGAGATGGGCGGGACATTTGATGACTACGGACGGATGAGCGCAAAACTCGGACTGCAGGTGCCCGGCGGCACCGCTGCCATCGCTACCTTTGCGCTCCAGAATTATGTTGATCCTCCGACCGAACTTCTGACCGAAGGGGCGACCCAGATATGGAAGATCAATCACAATGGCGTGGACACCCATCCTATTCACTTTCATCTGTTTGATGTGCAGGTGATCAATCGGGTCGGATGGGACGGCTTTATCAGGCTTCCTGATCCCAACGAACTGGGATGGAAAGATACCATCAGGGTCTCTCCTCTCGAAGACACAATCGTCGCTCTAAGGCCTGTCACTCCGAAACAGCCATTTGGGCTGCCTGACAGCATTCGCCCGCTGAATCCGGCGGCGCCTCTTGGCTCCTCAATGGGATTTTCGCAAATCGACCCGTTGACGGGAGGTGCTCTTGCAGTACCGACGACAAACGCGTTCTTCGACTTTAAGTGGGAATATGTGTATCACTGCCATATCCTAAGTCACGAGGAAAACGACATGATGCGACCGATGCAGTTCAGTGCTGCCCGGTCTTTCGCAGCCGCCCCACTACTAGGGGCGACCGCAAATCCCGGGAACCCTATTAATCTTAACTGGACGGACGGGACGCCCTTTAATTACACGACGGGTTTGCCGCTTAGCACGATCGGTAATCCGGCGAACGAGATCGGCTTCCGTATCGAACGGGGCCTTGGAAGTGCAGGAGTCCTTGCTCCGATTGCAACGGTTGTTGCAAATTCCACAAGCTTTGCCGATAGTACTGCCGTCGCAGGGAATGTATACCGCTATCGCGTTGTTGCATTTAATGCGGCAGGGGAGTCTCCGTCGAATATTGTAACGATCTCCCAGACGGCTCCTCTGGCCGGTGTATCGCCGATTGCACTTTCATTCGGAAATCAGCAGGTGAGCACGACGAGCACGGCGAAGGCCGTAACATTGACGAACTCAGGCACTGCCGCGCTGATCATCAGCAGTATCGGAATAACCGGAACGAATGCCGGTGATTTCGGATCGACGAACACCTGTCCTATCGGAGGCGCGGGCCTTGCTGCCGGTGCCAACTGTAAAATAAACGTGACGTTCACGCCGACCGCTACCGGCGCACGAGCGGCCTCTTTGAGTGTGAATGTTGCGGCTCCGGGTGTTTCCCAGACGGTAGCGCTGACAGGTACCGGCACCGCTGCGGCCTTCTCGGTGCTGCCTGCTTCCCTGATATTCAGTACCGCGGTCGGTACGACGAGCGCCGCCCAGGCGGTGACCGTGGCGAACGGAGGGACTGCAGCTATTGCGATCAACTATGTTTCCTTGAGTGGAATGGACTCCTGGCTCTTCACCTGGACGAGCACCTGCGGGACAAGCCTTGCACCGGGCGGGAGCTGTACGATAAGCGTGAAATTCGCTCCGCTTTATGTCGGCGCGGGTACAAAGAACGCTACGTTGAATGTGAATGCGACTCCCGGGGGTACCAAGTCTGTCACGCTGACAGGCACGGCGCTCGCGCCGGTGGTCTTTACGGTGTTACCTGCTGCGTTGACCTTCAGTTCGCCTCTGGGCGTTCCGAGCGCTGCCCAGGCAGTGACCGTGACGAACACGGGTGGTTCGGCGCTGATCATCAACAGTATCGGAATAACCGGAACGAATGCGGGTGATTTCGGATCGACGAACACCTGTCCTATCGGAGGCGCGGGCCTTGCTGCAGGCGCAAACTGCAAGATAAACGTAACGTTCACCCCGACCGCTACCGGCGCACGAGCGGCCTCTTTGAATGTGAATGTGGCGGCTCCGGGTGTATCCCAGGCGCTGGCCTTGACAGGTACGGCTGCCGGTCCAGCAGTCCTCTCGCTGTCACCCGCCTCGCTGGCATTTAACGCAGTTGTCGGCGTTCCGAGCGCTGCCCAGGCGGTGACCGTGACGAACACAGGTGGTTCCGCGCTGATAATCAACAGTATCGGGATAACCGGAACGAATGCCGGTGATTTCGGATCGACGAACACCTGTCCTATCGGAGGCGCGGGCCTTGCTGCTGGCGCCAACTGTAAGATAAACGTGACGTTCACTCCGACTGCTACCGGCGCACGAGCGGCATCGCTCAGTGTGAATGTGGCGGCTCCAGGCGTTTCTCAGGCGGTTGCGTTGACAGGTACCGGCACCGCTGCGGCCTTCTCGGTGCTGCCTGCCTCCCTGGCATTCAGCACAGCGGCCGGTACGACCAGTACTGCGCAGGCGTTGACCGTGACGAACGGAGGGACCACACCCTTTGCGATCAACTATATTTCGATAAGCGGAATGGACTCATGGCTCTTCGCGTGGACGAGCACCTGTGGCACGAGCCTTGCGCCAGGCGGAAGCTG
>PQAQ01000041.1 GCA_003105305.1 Candidatus Methylomirabilota bacterium | reverse complement strand
GCTATGTCAGACACTGGTTTGCCGTTATTGGAGGAATGCTTGCTGCTGGTTCTTGGGTCCTGGTTTATGGAGCAAAAGTAGGCGAGGGCTGGCTTTATGGGCCGAAGGTATTTTTACCGGATGTTCTTGGCTGGCCGGGAGCACTGATAGCAGCCAGCCTGTTGCTGACTATTTTTTACATTTTATTGGTATTTGTGGAGGTAAAGACCAAAAATGGTTAAACCTGGTTCGTTCAAACTAGAAGACAGAAGTTATTGCGTCGACTTGAGGGGCTGGATGTGTCCTTATCCCAAGTATATGCTGGACCCTATTTTCGAGAAATTACCAGCGGGTGGCGGACAGGTTACCATATTGGTAGACTGTCCCTCGGCTTCTACCGACGTACCCGATGCTGCACGTAAGAAAGGCTATGCTGTTAGGGACGTCAGCTGGATCAATGACGGTGAATGGCAGATTGTCATCGATTACTGATAAGAATTCTTAGCCTCCCGAGATTTCAAAGAAATGCCGTAAGTCGCTATTACATCCGGTTGGATGCAAGTTTTGCATCAGCAAAATATACATTGCATGAGGACGCAAGACTTACCAGGAGGAAACTCGTGAATGGCAGAAGATCGGTCATCGGATTAATTGCGCTCTTGGGTGTTATGGTGTCAACCGCGATGCTCGCTGCCTCAGTGCGAGCCGAAGAGTTGGCGCAGCGGCCGTCGTTTCAGGATATACGCTACCAGGAAAACTGGTCGGTTCTGACCGGTAAGGACAGATTCTACAGCGGGGACGTGTTTGATCCCATCAAATACGTACCGCTGAATGAGGACGGCTCGGTCTGGGTGAGCTTCGGCGGCCAGATTCGCGAGCGCGTGGAGATCTGGGAAGACTTCAACTTCGGCGCTCCGGTTGCGGCCGATCACGATGATGCGTTCCTGCTCTCGCGGTTCCGCATGCATGGCGATCTGCGCGTCGGCGAGCACGTACGGGTCTTCCTTGAGGGCAAGAGCTCTTTTGCAACCGATAGGGGCCTGGTTGGGGGCCGCCGTCTCGTAGATACCGATGAGATAGATCTCCAGAATGGGTTCGTCGACCTGAGTCTGCGGATGTTCGAGGGGGGTCATTTTACCTTGCGCGCGGGCCGACAGGAGATGGCATTCGGCCGGCAGCGACTGGTGAGCCCGCTCGACTGGGCCAATACCCGCCGCACATTCGATGGCGTGTCCGGGATCTTCAAGCTGCAGAACTGGACCGTGACCGGGTTTTGGATGCTCTTGGTCCCTGTGCAGAAATACCAGTTCAACACCAGCCACTTGAGCACCCAATTGTATGGCATCTACGCTACGGGCAAAGCTCCCTTGACCGACGCAATCAGCGTCGATCTGTACTGGTTGGGGTTGCGGAGTAATGTCGGAGCGTTCATCGGGACGCCTTTTGCGCAGTATAACGGTACGGTGGGTCGCGAGCATCGGCACACCCTTGGCGGGCGCCTTTGGGGCAAGATCGACAGGACGGCATTCGATTACGAAGTCGAGGGCGCATTCCAGATCGGACGGGTTGGTGAGGGGCGCGTCGATGCCTTCATGATTACGGGCCAACTCGGTTATACCTTTGCAGAGTTCGCCGGCGTGCCGCGGCTGCAACTTGGTCTCGATTACGCCAGCGGCGATGACAAGGCGGGGGGTAACGTTCACACCTTCAACCAACTCTTCCCGCTGGGGCACGCGTACCTGGGCTATATTGATACCGTCGGGCGGCAGAACATCATCGACGTCAACCCAGGCCTCTCATTTCAGGCGTTCAAGAAGCTGGTCGCGAGCCTGGAAGGTCACCTTTTCTGGCGAGCTGACACACACGACGCGCTGTACAATGCGAATGGAAATGTCGTGCGAGCCGGCGCTGCCGGTACGTCAAGCGAGATCGGGAGTGAGGTCGACCTGCTCTTTAAATACCCGTTCGACCGTCACCTGCTCGGCCTCCTGGGATACAGCCACTTCTTCTCCGGCGAGTTCATCAAGCAGTCCGGACCCAGCAAGGACATTGACTTTACGTACCTGACATTGCAGTACACGTTTTGAGGCCGGTTCCAAGCATGGCGGGCAGGTATTCAGCGCGGACTTTGAGTCCGACGGGATTCGACAAGGCGGCCGCGGGGCGTCCCTACTCAACACGAAGGCCTGCCATGTTTAATTTTGTGCAGTTAGAACAGATGGGGTGAAGAATTCTTCGCCCTCTGAGATTTCAAAGAAATGCCCTAACGGCTCTCCACTACCGCCCAAATAATAGTGTACAAGCATGATCCAGACGAGAACGACGAAAGATCTCATTGTGGATGGCAGGCGAAAAATGGCTATTGACGGCGGGCAGGGCCTGCAAGGGTCCCGCCAGGGGTTCAATGCGCACCAGAGATCACTCATTCGAACATGAGGTAGTCGAGGCTCACCCTGGACGACGGATCACGAGATCTTCAAGCGGATCATTGCAAAGATTACTGCGAAGCAAAAGGGCGGGCGCGGCGGAGGCTACCGCTGCTCCTGTAAACCATGCATCCGGTGGGCGGTCGTCCCGGCGGCTCGTCGCCGTCTCTGATCGTTGGTCCTCCCTCCGATCACGTAGCGGCGACGGGCCGATCTGGGATTGACGATCCCTGAGGGAGGAGGAATCCATTGTCGATCACGATCATTGTCAACAGTAACGTGTTGGGAAGGGGTCCCGATGAGCTGGGGGAGAGGCTCATGAGCTCTTTTCTGCGGAAATTATGCATGCAGCAAGAGAAGCCCAGCGCGATTGTCTTTTATAATTCCGGGGTGCATGTGTTAGCTGGGGGTTCTGCCACCCTGGACGCCCTGGAGGCGCTTGCCGAGGCCGGTGTGGATCTCATCGCCTGCGGCACGTGCGTGGCGTTTTATGAGCTCAAGGACAGCATCTTTGTCGGCCGGATGAGTGACATGCATGAGATCGTGGCCACATTGATGCATTCGACGAAGGTGATAACAATTTAGAAGGAGGTCCTTTCATAAACGCTCGGAATGGTTTCCCGATACGGATCGACTCACGCGTGAAGCCGGGTGAACTTTTCTCCACCTTCCACTCCCCGACACTGTTCCTGAACAAGGTGACCGGTCCGCACCTCGACCGGCGGGTCAAGACGCCGGAATACAAAGTCACCGCTGTCCGCATTGAGGTGGAGGCGGAGCGACCTGCCTGACGGTTCGATAATCCGTAGGGCTCTCCGCTACATCCGCTTTTCATGCGGGTTCCGCTGATCGTTTCCATTCCTCGCCGAGCATAACTTCCCCTATACCGAGCCGCAGCGCCCGCTCTCATAATATCCGGTCGTCGTACCGAGGATCACAATTTCACTTGACTCACATCAATCGCCAATGCTACAACTACCGATATGTTCAACCGTACATAACGGGAAAAAGCGATGCGCATTCAGGTGAGATCGAAGACGTGGTTGGAAGTGGATGGCAAGTTTATCATCGGCAAGCACGGCATTGCGCTCCTCGAGACGATCGATAAACTCGGATCCATTCAGCAGGCTGCCCTACAGCTTGGGTGTTCCTATAAGCATACCTGGGGGTATCTGAAGAATCTGGAGTGCAATGCCGGCGTGCCGATCCTACACACGTGGCACGGGGGAGCGGCACGCGGCGGCACTCGACTCACGCCGCAAGGACGGAAGCTCCTGCAGAGCTATAAGCGAGTACAGAAGGCGATCTGTACGGCCCTTCCCAAGACTGTGTCGCTTGTATGACGTCCTCGGTGGCGAGAGCGGCGGCGTACGAGCACCTGGCAACGCCCCGGATTCATGGGTAACCCGCAATCATTACCCGGAGAGGAGAACTGTAATGCACAGAGCGTGGTGGGTGCGTAGTATAGTCGTGGGCGGCGCCCTGCTGCTTGTTCCTGTTGGGGCGCGGGCCGACAAGCTTACGGAGCTCGAACAGGTATATGACACGCAGCAACGGACGTTACAGCAGTTGCAGCAGGAAATGCATCGGTTGCGGCAGGAGCGCTCGGCGCAGCAGGCCGAGACGGACCGGCGCGTGATGGAGGTTGAGA
>PQAQ01000040.1 GCA_003105305.1 Candidatus Methylomirabilota bacterium | reverse complement strand
CACACGATATTTGCCACGCAGCGCCTGCACCCGGAAAAGGGAACACAGTGTCTTGCCGATGGTCGGCTGGCGTGGTTGCAGCGGCCGTAATGGGGGAACGGGACAGGTGGGGCGTCTGGATGCCACTCATACGTAGAGTAGCTGATTCCTCAAGTCTTCAGCGGTTAAGCGAGCCGGGAGTCGAGCCACCCTTAGAGCTACGTCGGAGGCTGAGCGCCGTCGCGCCACAATGATGCCCGAGTGCTCCTTTCCACCTTCAATCCAGCTTCGATGGAGGTGTTCGAAGTCAACTCGGTTGTGAGTGAGGGGGACACAGCCAGCTCCTGCAACAAACTCCAATTGTGCGCAGTCTGCCCGACCGAGCCGACCCGTATCTCGTGCGGTCAGCGCCTCGAATCCGCGCGCCTGTAGTATCGCGGCGACCACTACAGACACGTCCTCGTCGAGGTAGACGCGAGCGGGCGTGCTAGCTATCCGTACGGGCTGCGGAATGCGTCAGGTCCTCTGGTACCTTGTTGCGGTCGATGCGCTGCTCGATCTCCTCCCGATGGTCAGCGTAGTAGCTGAGCGCATCGAACACTTGGGCAAGGGTGAGGTGTGGCAGATGGATGGGAATTTCCTCCGGATTAACTCCAAGGCGCCACATCTCTATAATCGCGCGTACGGAGGTCCGTGTCCCTATGATGATCGGCTCCCCGCCGAGGATATCAGCATCCCGCATAATGTAACGGTGTTCTGTTTGGATCGTCATAGTGTCCCCGTGTCACACCTTGGGCATGCTTCCAAGACGTTCGCTGCGCTCATCTTTTGCAACAACAACGTGCTTTGTTTGAAGGCAGGAAATCTCAACCATTACAATATACCCCAATGACTAAACCACCACAATAAGCATGCAGGAAGCTGATGTAGTCCTGTCAAACATGGGTAACACATTCGCCCTCCCGTCCCCGCTAAGGCGCGGGCGCGATCTCGGGGGCGCCCGCGCCGGCGGGGGCTCCTGCTCACAGGGCCAGCCGACGCAGCCCCCGGTACGGCGCATACTGTCGCAAGCGCTCCAGCGGCGTCAGTCCGTTGTGACCGCCATGGGGCCGGGCGGTGTTGTAGAACTGATTAAACCGGCGGTGGCGCGTCCTCAGCTCCGCGACACTCCGACACCGCCGCCCCCGGTAGAACTCCTCCTCATCGATCCGGTGACTCCGCTCGACCTTGCCGTTCAGGTGCGGGCTGCGGGGCCGGATGGTGCGGTGACGGATCCCTGCCGCCTCGCAGGCCAGGGTGAACGGGTGCAGCCGGACCGCCGTGTCCGGGGCCGTCTTCGGGGCCCCGGTGTACCAGTTGGTGAAGGTGGCATCGTTGTCCGTCTGGACCATCGCGATCTGGAACGGGAAGGCCCCCCGGAGGCCCGTACGGAGCAGGTGCCACCGGAGCCGCCGGGGGCCGTACCCCGTCCGCCGTCGCCACCGTCGGAGCCGACGGGCCATCCGCGTCCCGACCTGTCGGGGATGGGTGTGTGGGCGCCGAGAGCGATCGGCGAGGCTCAGGCGATCCCCCTGGCTCGCGACATAGCGGGTCCGCCACTTGTAGTACGTCTTCCGGGAGATCCCGAAGAAGACGCAGGCGTCGGTGATCGAACCGAGCTCCTGAGCCTTGCGGAACCAGTTCAACCGTTGCCGAATGACCTGTTCCCTGATAAGGTGTGCCACAGGTAACCTCCTTCCTGGTTGGGTGGAAGCTTGTGTTCGCTGCACCTCTTCTACCACAGGAGGGAGTGTTACCCATGTATGATAACTCTACTTTGTATTACCTGCAAAGTCGATATCCGCCAGAGATTCAGAGCTTGGCGAAGCAGATCACACGGTCGGCGGCAATGACACACCTGACACAAACGGAGATCCTATGGAAGCGGTTAAAGCGACAACTGACATCGCACAAATGATTCGGCGAGCCATCGAATACCTGCAGCGGCGAGTCCACGTGCGCCAGGTGGTGTTGTTCGGATCCCACGCCCGCGGACAGGCTGATGTCTGGAGCGACGTCGATCTCGCAGTGATCTCTCCGGACTTTGAGCGAATGAGCCATCGAGAGGTGATGGATCTGCTTGTCGAAACGGCGCTAAAGACCGATGCGTCCGTCGAGATCCGACCGTATACCCCCAAGGATCTCAGACAAGCCAGGCCGACCAATTTCTTGGGCCACCTCCTTGTCGAAGGGAAAGTGGTGTACAAAAACGGGGAGTTCTTCCTGTAGCGGGTAAGTCGTTTTCTTTCTGTAAAAAGTCAGAAGAAGAACCTCCGGGAGTCATGTTTACTGCAGAGTTGATAGCCTATCACATTGGGGCACGGCGTGAGCACCTTCGACAGGAACGGTTATCTAGGGCCGGAGTGGTCGCATGGGTAATCTGCAGAGTTAAGCAGGAGGGTCTTCATGATTTCCGCGAGCACCGCGGTCTCAAAGATTGCTCCACCCATCGGACCGGCAGCGGCATGATGGGGGTCGGTTCATGCAGGCCTTGGTCAATAGGGTAGCTGGGTTTGTGCTAAACACATTCGCGGACACGTGTGGCATGGGGTATACGGGAGTCAGCCGCCGTATCAGCGCGATCGCCGGACGGCGTGAGACGGATACGCCGATGGGCAAGCGGATCAGAGACATCGTA
>PQAQ01000039.1 GCA_003105305.1 Candidatus Methylomirabilota bacterium | reverse complement strand
CATGTGTACCCGCCTCGCCATACCGATCTTCATGCAGATAGGCGTTACGACCATCCGTATTACCATCGCCCCTGTGTTCACTGCGGGTATCGTCCGCGTTCGAGGAGTACCTCGGAGATGGAGAAGACGGATGTGGAAGACCGGCGAAGGAAGAATCCGTGTGGTGACGGGTACTCTGTTCTGACGCTGGGACCAGCGCGGCGTTCAGTGTGACGGCAAGCACGATCACCGTGGCGATGGCATTCGCCGGGATATGCAGGTTGAAATCGCTCAGGCTGTGAATGAGTATTGCGACCACTGCGGTCATCCCGGCTAACGCCAGGTATACGGCAAAAGGATCGTGTCGCGTCAGCCATCCGGCAATCACCTTTCGATACCATGCGATGATGAACCATCCGATCAAACTAAAGGCCACGATACCGCCTTCGGCCAGCAGTTGCAGATAGTCGTTATGAGCATACTGGAAGATCATCTGAGTTGTTGACGTTTTGTAGGCCGGGAAGACCGCCTCAAAGGTGTTGAAGCCTGAGCCAAGGCGCAGATAATCGTTTGCCATCCGTACGGTATCCCGCCACAGAATGGCTCGTTCTTCTGTGGACGGCTCCTGAAGCGTCTTCTCGAGGCGCTCCAGCGATAGAAATGCGCTGTTTCCGCCGATCCAGATCGCAGCGATCAGGGTCAGGCCGCAACAGACGAGAGCCAATCGCACTGCCCGTGAATGCGCAGTTTGCTTCATGATCGCCATCATCACGAAAAAGACCATAGAGCCTGCGAAGCTGACGAGGCCGCCGCGCGAGCCGGTCAGCAACAGTGCTGTACCCATGAAGATCGCGGCGAACAGCAGAAGGATCGATTTACTGGTTTGATGGGATGTCCACAACAGAAGACGTCTCCTGATGCCAAGTCGATCGGTACGGACAGGCGACTGGGCCAGCATGTAGCCGATGGTCAACGGAAGGACGATCTCCATATAGCCGGCGAAGTGGTTGCGGTTGACATACGGACCGAACGGTTCCCCGCCCTGTGCGGTCTCACGGATCCAGTAGATCTTACCGTTCGATGAATACTTCTGAATAATTGCGAATACCGCCAGAAAAAAACCGATACCGATGATGGTGACGATGACCCGCTCGACCTGCTCCCGCTTTCGGATGCGATTGAACACGACCCAGAACAGCATGATATAGGTCAGGACTCTTAGGAACTCTTCACGGGTGGCGATCGGATCGAGCGAGATTGTCCGCCACTCGAACTGGAGGTCGAGGGCCGACGCGGCAGCGCTGTAGATCGAGTACGCCGCAGGCGAGAGCAGCGCGATTGTATTCAGGGGCAACGGAACCATCTGGAAGAGCATACACGCCAAGAAGGACAGGATGGGAACGGTCAACGGTGTCTGGTCGAATTGGATCCGTCCGTCCCGGATCATCTGGGTGAACCACATGGCCCCCATTGAGAGCACCAGCAACTCGGCAACTGCGATTGACCAGACTTCAACGGTACCGAAGGCGAGCGGCGTGAACAGAAGAAGGAGTATCAGTGTCCAGAGGAGCAGACGGTCAGGCCAGGGTATCGGGTGGGTATCACCCTGTTGAGACATGCCTCGCCCACTCGCGGTTATCTTGATACCATCGCGCCAGCGCGCCGACGCCATCCCGGAAAGTCGATTGCGGTTGCCAGCCCAGCAGATGCTTGGCCTTACTGATCTCGGCCCACGTCGCTTGCACGTCGGCCGGATGACGAGCCGTGTACGCGATCTCTGCCTTTTTCTCGACGAGCGCCTCGACGAGTCGGATCGCATCCATCAGCACAACGGGGGTGTCGGAGCCCAGGTTAATGATTTCATACCCCAGCGGTTTGAGGCCGGCAATCGTGCCTCTTGCAATATCGTCCACATAGGTGAAGTCGCGGGATTGCTGCCCGTCGCCGTATACCTGTACAGGCTTTCCTTCGCTGATCCATTGCACGAATCGAAAGAGACTCATATCGGGCCGCCCGGCGGGACCGTAGACAGTGAAGTATCGCAATACCGTCGTGTCGATTCCGTACAAATAGTGATAGGTGTAGCAGAGCGTCTCGGCCGCCTTTTTGGACGCAGCGTAGGGTGAAAGGGGACGATCTGTATTCGCGTCTTCCCGGTAGGGCAAGGGATTGCCCTGCCCATACAGACTGGAGGTGGAGGCGAGGACAAACTTATTGACGCTGTGTGTCCGGCAGAGCTCCAACAGGTTGAGCGTCCCGGTCGCGTTGGTGTCGTAATAGACCCAGGGGTCTTCGACGGATTGGCGTACGCCGGCCCTGGCGGCCAGATTGATC
Source organism: Candidatus Methylomirabilota bacterium (assembly GCA_003105305.1). Taxonomy (GTDB): domain Bacteria; phylum Methylomirabilota; class Methylomirabilia; order Methylomirabilales; family Methylomirabilaceae; genus Methylomirabilis. Next base: position 1,721 of record PQAQ01000039.1, on the reverse strand, counting down.
ACGGCGACCGGACTGCGACGATGGGACCCACATGCCGACTCAAAGAGTGCGCTCAGAGCGGCGCGATTACTGATATCGAGTCGGTGAAACTGGAGGCTGGGATGGTGAAGGATCCGCTGCAGGCGCCAATGCTTGAGCCGGACGTCGTAGGCGTCGTTCAGATTGTCGATCCCGATTACAAGGTAACCGGCATGGAGGAGCAGTTCGGCGACCCTGCAGCCGATGAAGCCGGCGCAACCTGTCAGCACAACGGTCCCTGGTTCCAACGGTCGGTCCTTGGCGCGCTGTACCTGTCTCGTCTCGAGGTGATGTGGGAGGCACCGCCCGTGGCGCCTTTGCGCAATCTGAACGTTGATGTCGGTGTGCGACGGTACCGAGGAATCCCAACTGTATGACTGTACATCTACCGTGGTGCCGAAGGGGGGACTCGAACCCCCACGGGTGTAACCCCACCGCCCCCTCAAGACGGCGTGTCTACCAGTTCCACCACTTCGGCTCCGCAGTATGATGACAAGTGCTGCCTGTGCCTGTCAATTGAAATCTGGGCTGGTTGCGTTTCAACGACACGGCCCCCTGAAAGCATCAACGCCCTCGAAGGTCGCATTCAGCCTTCGAGGGCGTTGGGTAATCCATACCGTTCCCAAATTTATGCGCGAGGTGTGAGCGGCCGACGATAGGGTCGTGACGAAAGATTAAAGCAGAGGGCTACTCGTCCTCGTCCTCGACCTCGTCCTTGTTCTCCCGTCCGATCTTCAGCGCTACAACCTGACCACCCTGGACCACAGCCTTGACCTCAACAAAATCGTCATCGACCAGGGTGAGCGTTGTCCCCCCTCTTACCCTCGTGTTTGGTGTGATGATGATAGGTAGCGCAGGCCCACCCTTGCCGCCAAGGGAAAGGATGATGGTGACATCGGGATCGCCGGGTGCAAGAGGAAGCGTTAGACTGCTGTCTGGGACATCGACGGCTCCGAAGACATCGATCTGTGGATTTTTCAGCTCCATCTTGGTCGCCACGATCTCGAAGCCCCCTCCTGTTGGTTGAGTCTTCACTTTCACTTCGACTGTGTCGCCGTCTACGAACGTGACGACGTTCCCCGCGCCCTTTTCCTTCGAGTCTTCAGCGTCAACATGCGTGTTGGGGGTGATTGTAATCGGCACCGGCGGCCCGCTCGGACCGCCCAGGAAGAGGGTAATGACCACAGGATCGCTTGGCGAGAGGGGGAGTTGCAGGCTTGCGCCAGGGACGTCGACCGTTCCTTGCAGTTTCCCATGAATCTTTCCAGCCCAGGCCGGCATTGCTGTGAAGGTCGCTGCCGCTAGCCCGGCCAAAAGGGCTAAAATCCACGCTGTTCTTCGACTGGTTTTGCCTGTCGCCTTGCCTCCGACCATGATGTCTCCCTCCACGTTGGTTGAATAGCATCGTTCACTCTCTTGATTGATATCGCGCAGGTTGTCAACTCTCTTGAGAGTAAGCAATTGTCATACCAGGTCTTTTGATGGGTATTATGGCATTCTCTGAGGGAAACAACTACCAAGACTACCCAAGAGCTATGTAAAAGTTGCCAGGCATGATCTCCTCCTTGGCCTATTCTTCTATGCCGAGGAAAGGCTCGATAATGACATGCTTCGTCCTACCCATAGCACGTTTGTTGGCAACGAACTGCGCAACGTCAATACGACTGCCGCGGATAACGCTTAAAATCACTGGCCTTGCGCGG
>PQAQ01000038.1 GCA_003105305.1 Candidatus Methylomirabilota bacterium | reverse complement strand
CAGCGGATCGCCATCCGGATCGCTGGCCGTGGCGGTGAAGGCCACGGCGAGGGGAGGGACACCGCTGGTCTGATCCGCCCTCAGGGTGACTGTCGGGGAACGGTTGATGGGCTTAACCGTTACCGTCACGGTCGCGCTGGCCGTCCCGCCTCGCCCATCGCTGATGGTGTAGGTGAAGGAGTCGGTCCCGCTCCAGTTCGCCGGCGGAGTATAGGTGGCGGTGACGCCGTTGATGGCGACTGTCCCTCCATTGGTCCCCTGCGTGACGGTCGTGATTGTGAGGGGATCGCCATCGGGATCGCCGTCGTTGCCCAGAACGGCGATGCCCACCGAGGCGTTCTCGTCGGTGATGGCGGTATCATTCTGGGCCACGGGCGGACGGTTCGCTGGGGGCGCCACGGTGATGGCGACCGTGTCCGGGAGGCTGTCCTCGAAGCCGTCGTGGACAAGAAGCTGCGCGACGTAGTCGCCGGGCAGGTCGGGCACGACGGTGGGCTGCGCCGTCGCAGCATTGAGCGGGCTCGCTGTACTGTCGGTCGGCGCCGTGATCAGCGACCACCGGTACGTCAGGGGATCGCCATCGACGTCGGAGGAGGCGCTGCCGTCGAGCGGGACGATGTCGCCGACGGTCGCCTGCTGATCCGGGCCGGCGTCGGCCACCGGGCGGGAGTTATAGGTGTCGACCTGCACCGTGGCCGGCTTACTGTCGAGGGTCCCGTCGTTGACGATGAGCCGGATGATGTAGCGACCAGGGAGGTCCGTCACGAAGGAGAGGCGCGCCGTGGTCGCATCGATCAAGACGGCCTGGCTGCCGGTCGGTGTGGAGACGAACGCCCAGCCGTAGGTCAGCGGGTCGCCATCTACGTCCGAAGATAAAGAGCCGTCGAGGGAGACAAGGCTGCCGAGGTGGATGGTCCGGTCGGGACCGGCGTTCGCCATCGGGCGCGAGTTGACCGTGCTGATCTGGACGGTGTCGGGCGCGCTGTCGATCCGACCGTCGTTGACGATGAGCTGGACGACATAGGCCCCCGGGCGATCCACCAGGAAGGTGGGGCGCACCGCCGTGGAGTCGGATAGTGTCGCGGTGCTGCCCACAGGGGCCGAGAGGAGCCTCCAGTGAAAGGTCAACAGATCACCGTCGGCGTCTGAGGAGGCGGAGCCGTCGAGTTGGACAACGCCGGCGACGATGACGGTCTGATCGGGGTCGGCGCTGGCGACGGGCGCGTGATTGAGGACGGTGAAGGCGATGCTCCCATGCTGACCACCAGGGTTGGTCGCCGTGACGGTGGTGGGCCCCGGGTGGACGCCAGTTGGGACGAGGAAGACGGCCGAGTGGCCGGTCGCTGAGAGGAGTTGCGCGCCAATGCCGCCGACGGTAATCTGGACGTTGTGAGCGCCGAAGCCGTGGCCTTCGATGGTGACCAGGTCGCCGATGTAGGCCGCCGAGGGGGTGATCGTGCTGATGTCGAGGCCCTGCGCGGCCTGTAAGGGACTGAGCCAGGCGGCCGTACCAGCTAAGACAGTGGACAGCAGAGCGGCCGCCAGCAGCGCCAGCCTCCGCCTGACACCACTCGCTACAGCATGCACTGCCTTGCGAACACGTCGGACCGTCCGGCTCAGGAGCATGACCGGCCCCTCCTCAGGCCCACGGATGAAACGATGGCCGACGCAGTGACTACACAGGACCAGGCTCTATTACGAAGTGTACACCATCGTTCTGAGCTTTCTACACGCTTATTCACAGTAAGTCAAGGACACAATATCAAATAGCAGTGAAACTGTAATAACGCTGGCTAATAATACTTAATACTGCGCCGAAACTGGGCTGAGGAATGGAGAGGGACATCAGTGAAGGGACGAGCGAGGCGTGGGGGAGAGGGGGTTTTTAGGGGGGAGAGTTCAAGCGAGAGGGACTTGTGAAACAACGATGCCCTTCCCGAATGAACCGGGAAGGGCATCCTATGCTCAGATCAACCTATGGTAGCCCCCTTAGGCGCCGGAGGGTTGGGCCGCCAAGGGTTCTGCCGATCGTGGTTTCGGTGCCTTGCCTTTGTCCCCACGCCGACTACGGCGTTTGACCGGCTTGGCGGAAGGCTCAACAGCCGTACCGACCTCAGCGAGCTCAATCGCCGCCAACGGGGCGCCGTCGCCCATTCTGTACTCTAACTTAGTCAGCCTCGTATACCCCCCATTTCGATCCTTATAGCGGCTCCCGATCGAGTCAAACAGCTTTTTTAAGACATCTTCGTCCTGAACCACCTCGGCTGCCTGTCGGCGGGCATGCAAATCCCCGCGCTTGGCAAGTGTCACGACCTTGTCGGCGAGCTTTCGAAGCTCCTTTGCCTTCGCCTCCGTTGTCACGATCTTCTCATAATGGAAGAGCGATGTCAGAAGATTACGGAGAAGCATCTCCCGATGAGCCGTTGTTCGGCCGAGCTTCCTCCCAGCTTTTCTATGTCGCATAGCGGGTACTCCTGCCTGATCTTCCACAACCAGGCCAAGCTCAGGCCCCTGTTAAGGCCTTCGAGGTCTTATCACTACGTTTCCCAATCGACTCGCCAACAGGGAGACCTTCCAGTTTCATTCCTAAGGTTAATCCCATACCGGTAAGGATCTCCTTAATTTCATTCAGAGACTTCCGGCCAAAATTTTTCGTCTTTAACATCTCGGCCTCACTCTTGACAACCAACTCGTAAATATATCGAATATCCGAGTGCTTCAAGCAATTGGCCGATCTTACTGACAGCTCGAGTTCATCCACACTCCGATGCAGGTTATCCAGAAGCTGTTTCTTTGCCTCGTCTATGACGACCCCCTCACCCTCCGGCTCCTCTTCGAAGTTCGTGAATATACCGAGGTGATCCTTGAGGATCTTGGCTGCGTAGGCGATGGCGTCTCTGGGCAGGACACTGCCGTCGGTCCATACTTCCATCGTGAGCTTGTTATAATCGGTAATCTGACCGACTCGTGTATCCTCAACCAGGAAATTCACCTTCCGGATCGGGGAGAAGATAGAGTCTATGGCGATGACATCAACGGGCTGACCCTCTCGTTTATTTCGCTCTGCAGGGCAATACCCTCTGCCCTGTCGTACTTCCAACTCCAGCTCAAGCTTACCATCCTGCTCCAGGGACGCAATATGCAGATCAGGATTCAGGATCTCAACATCAGGATCCGGGGTGATATGCTCGGCCCGAACCTCTCCCTCCGAAAATACTTTGAGATACAGGGTCTTCGGATGGTCCACGTTAAGCCGAAATCGCAACCCCTTGAGGTTAAGGATAATATCGGTCGCGTCTTCCTTCACGCCGGGTATAGTCGAGAACTCGTGCAGAGCCCCGGCGATTCGAACCGCGGTGACCGCCGCACCCTCTATGGCAGAGAGAAGGATGCGTCGGAGCGCATTGCCGATGGTCAACCCGAACCCACGTTCAAAAGGCTCTGCATAAAACTTGCCGTATGTGCTGGTCAGAGACTCCAGCTCGCATTCCAGTCGCTTTGGCTTCTGGATGCTTTTAAACTT
>PQAQ01000037.1 GCA_003105305.1 Candidatus Methylomirabilota bacterium | reverse complement strand
CACATACTCTTCGAGCAGCTTCAACAGCCGCTCAGTCGTGACCGGCGACAAACCGAATTGCCTCCGCAAACAGGCGGTGTTCACGGGGATCGACGGGGCCTGGATCGGCCGGAAGGGGCGCACGATGGAGTATGCTCTCAATTAGGCTTCGGTAGGTGGTGTACCACCGACACGCCTTCTTGTACGCTGCTTGGACCTCGGGGCGCTCCATCCACGGCGCAAGGTCGAGCCGGTCGTTGACCAATATCTCGAGCCAGAGCAGGCTCACGCCCCGCCGATCTTGAAGCGCCTCACCAAGCGAGGCAGCTCCAGTATAGACCGATAGGATTTTGAGGGCAGGCGTGGTTGAACGTGCCGCTGATCGGTTCATCAGCAGCGAGTATAGAAGAGCTGCGGAGCTCTGGCAAGCTGTTTCAGCCCCTCAGGGTTGGGCAGCATGGAGCTTGAGACCGGCGATCACACCTCAGCCTCCGACTCACGGTCCCAGAATAAGTCACTTAGGTCAAGTAAGTAATACAAGGCAGCCTTTAATATGGTCCGGATTACTGCCCTTATGAAAGGCAAACTTTAATTTGGCGTCAGACGCGGGGAAGGTTAGGCTGTGACCCGGACATTGCGGTACAAGAATTCCGGCGCAATGTCCGCGCCATTCGACCAGACGAGCGTATGGAACTCCGGATGCACCATGAAGGCCTTGAAGTAGTTGGGATCCCGGAGCGGCTCGAAGACTGGACCACGCAGCTCCGAGGCCAGATCGACTTCTCCGGCTGTACCATCGCGAAACCGGAGCCACACAACATATCCGCCGACGTACCGAGCCTCGAGAACCTGATAATCCATCGCCTCACTCCAATGGAGCGATCCGATTCAGCGGACGCCCCTGCCGAGCCATTTCTACCGGTTCCTCACTTCCGAAAGGCATCAAAGAAACTGTCGTCAATCTCGAAGGCGACGCGTGGCTTTAGGCCAAGTTCCAGCTTCTCGAACATGTCGAGAAACTTCTCACCATCAACCAACTCAATGGGAGGTACGCCATCCCGCACCGCCTCCCGGCGTGCTTCAGCAGTGAAGGTACCGGTCGTCAGAACGATACCCTTGTCGGCTCGCCCTGCCATGGCACCTCTGAAGTCTCGCACGTGTGCCGGGGTTACCGCCCCACTATAGCGTTTACACTGAAATAAGACGCGGAAGCTGACGAACGGATTCACCTCAACAACACCGTTTCCGTCAAGACCTCCGTCTCCAGAGCGACCGGTAACCGTAACGTTTTGGAATCCGGATTCCCGAAGTAGACGTTGACACAGGCGCTCGAAGCCGGCAGCAGGCAATCCCTTTAGAATGGTAAGGAGTTGCGCGCGGTGATCCGGGGCCTGGGCGCCCACCACTGCTTCCGCCGAGGACTCCTCAAGCGCCTCGTTACTCTCGCCCGGCTTAAGCCGCGCCCTCCACTCGGCAGAAAAAGCTTGATGGACTTCCTTGAACAACTGCAGAGCCGCGGTATGGGACAGAGTCGTGGTGCGGCCTTTCTCCGTGAGACTCCAGATGCCTCGACGTGACGAGTCGAGAAGCCCAGCCCGGGTGAGGTAGAAACGAGCCCATGCAACCTGATTATCAAAACGGGAGGAGCCACTCGAGAGCTGCTCACTCTGCTCTTGTTCGGAGATGGCGAGCCGAGAGGCGACCACAGCCCTGACCTCGTCGGGGCTGCCTGATCCACCGAGATCCTTCAATGCCTCAACTACTGGGCCGAAGTAACGAACAAATCGAGGTCCCTTGCCGTGAGTTTTGGCCACGCCATTCCTCCCTCTCTACGTATCCGGCGAACGCTGACGTTGACCGGGTCGTGCGATCAGCCCATTACGCGGCGCCAACCGCCCCAGATGCGCGACCCGCCGACGCGAAGCGACGGGGAGACTCGTATCAGCTCATCACCCATGTAAGTCGCTCCAATGTGCGGCGATTTTCTCGCCTTCGGGAAGGCTTGTCAAGGTTTGCCATGAATGACTATTGGCCAGCCTGCTTTGCGAACATGCTCAAAGCCTAACCAGGCGCGGCAGGACTGGATTCGGGATCAAGCCCGGAATGACGATCACTGAAAAGAAGCATATGGAACACTACACGAACGATAATTCGGCACGGCATCCCATAAACTAAACCTTATGGCTGACTCAAAAATTTCCTATTTGACTTTATGGGTGAGGAGAGGCAAGTTAAGGTCACGCATGGCAATGAGTCTGAGACCGATCAGGCTCGGCACGAGATGAAGGCGCGGGGTGTAACGATCTAAGAGTTTGAGTGGAACGAGGGCACAGAACAGAACGGCAGAACAGCGGTGAAAGCGTCAGCCAAGGAGGGAGCTATGGCAGGACCAGCAACAGCAACCAAGGATCCCAAAGACCGGTATAAATCGGGAGGGGTGGTCCCTTACAAGCAGATGGGGTATTGGCGGCCGGAGTATGTGCCGAAGGACACCGACGTGATTGCGGTGTTCCGCATCACCCCCCAGGACGGGGTCGATCCGGATGAGGCGGCTGCGGCCGTCGCGGGCGAGTCGTCCACTGCTACCTGGACGGTCGTATGGACCGACCGTCTCACCGATCACGATGCCTATCGCGGGAAGGCGTATAGGGTCGATCCGGTCCCGGGGAGTCCGGGCCAGTATTTCGCCTACATCGCCTACGATCTGGACCTGTTTGAGGAGAACTCCATCGTCAATGTGAGCGCCTCGATTATCGGCAACGTCTTCGGCTTCAAGCCGTTAAAGGCGCTGCGCCTGGAGGATATGCGGTTCCCCGTGGCGTACCTGAAGACGTTTCAGGGGCCACCCACCGGGATCGTCGTGGAGCGCGAGCGTCTGGACAAGTTCGGCCGCCCGCTGCTGGGCGCCACCATCAAGCCGAAGCTGGGGCTGTCCGGCAAGAATTATGGCCGCGTCGTCTATGAGGCGCTGAAGGGCGGCCTCGACTTCACCAAGGACGACGAGAA
>PQAQ01000036.1 GCA_003105305.1 Candidatus Methylomirabilota bacterium | reverse complement strand
CACTTCTTCAAAGAGCTCAACGCGGTCGTGCAGTATGAGCCTGCGGACGCGTTCAATCCGGAACTGGTCGGGCTTTTCGCGACGATCGGCATCAAGAAGGGACAATCGTTCGAGCCCGACGCCCGGATGAAGAAGATCCTAACGGACGCGGTGGCGCTGGGCAATGCCGCGGCCCGGGCGATCTCCTTCGCCCCGCGGAAGCAGAGCGTTTTCTTCTATCCCGATCGCAAATGGAACTCGCCGTTTGCCGGAATGAGCTATGAGTTCTTGAACAACGGCGAGCGCGTCCTCGACGACCGCATCTTTTTCCACTATGTAGCTACGGGCATCACCCCGGCGATGGCCGCGCCGAAGGTGGGCAGCGGTTCCGCCTATGCGTTTACCGCGCGCGACGCGGATGATGAATACCTCGACGGCGGCAGGCTCTACTCGGTCACCTTGCCCRCGCCGATCCCGGTCAATAATTTCTGGTCGTTCATGGTCTATTCCGGCCAACACCGGTCCATGCTGGAAACCGACCAGAAGCTGGCCGGCCTCGACAGCAACAATCCTTCCGTGAAACCCAACCCTGATGGCTCCTACACATTGTGGTTCGGGCCGAAAGCGCCCAAGGGCCACGAGGGCAACTGGATCCAGACCATGCCCGGCAAGAGCTTCAACGTGATCCTGCGCCTCTACGGCCCGCTTCAGCCCTGGTTCGACAAAACGTGGAAGCCCGGTGATTTTGAGCGGGTGAGGTGACCCCATCGGCCACATTGAGTGCCGGAGAGGTCGCCGAATGGCCGTTTGCTAGAGGAAACGGGGAGCGCGCCTGGGGCGATGAGTCTGCAGAAGAGCGAGAAATTCCAGGAGGGCTTCACATTCTCAAGATGCTCCGGGAGGGCAAGATCACGGCCGCCGAAGCCGAGGCGATGCTGCTCCACAGCCGCTAATATGCGGGACGCTTTTCATCGTCTGCCGTTTGCATTTCTTTGCTTCGGGCGATAACCCCGGTTGACGCTTCCGGGCTTGATTCTGGCTTGCGGGCCGGACCTTTTCCCGTTCTCTCAGGGAGACATAATACAACCTTCGGCCTTGGGCCGTTTCTTGAGGCCATTTTCCCGCGAGTCATCTCCCATATTCCCGACAAGGGACAAGTCACCGTCCGTTACTTCGGCCTCTACGCCAACGCCCACCGGGGGAAGGTCAAGAAGACGAGCCATGAGGCTTTTCCTCTCCGGATGGTGGAGGAGGAGCTCCGGCCTATCCCCTCCCAGGGCTGGGCCGAGATGATCCGCAAGGTCTATGAAGTGAACCCTCTGGTCTGCCCTCAATGCGGTGCCACGATGAAGGTGATCGCCTTTCTCACCGACTATGCCGCGGTCGAAAGGATCATCAATCACCTCAAGCTGACCTTCTTGGCGGAGAGACCTCCTCCGCCTCACCTCGCTTATCAAGAATCTCTGGTGGCCGCTGAGACCAGCGGCGAGTATCTTTCCTGATCCTCGTTTTAGCTGAGAGCAGAGGTCTAGGGCATTTCAGACGCTTTTATGTGCTCCCGCGGCTTTTTAGCCGGCCGGGAGCCATTCGCTTGTCCTTGACACCTCTTCGAGCTATCATCTATACTTCCCTACGATCGTTGAAGGGGAAAATCGCATAGAAAATGCGCTCTCGCTTAGCGCACCCAAAAACCAAACTCTTATAAATTACGCTAGGAGGACAGATTATGGATATCCGTTCGCTGAAGAGGGCAATCCTGCTGCTTTCTGGCGTTGCGTTTGGCGCGATTCACACCATGGCGGTAGCCAGTACTCTTGCCCAGTACCCCGATGCGCAGGCCAGTGATCCAGCAACACTCGGCTGGATGGTCGGCGCCCCGCCGCCGTCGGATCGCATCGTTCGCTTCGATGACGGCAGTTACTTCCGCTTTCCGCAGTGGCGTTGGAGTGTTTCGAATTTCCGCCAGCTCATGCCAACGATTAATGTGTCGCGTGGGGTGGCGGGTCCATCGCGTTTCAAGCGGAAGTTGCGCAGCGATATCGATGCAGTCACGTTTATGCCGCTCGACAGCAGTAAACCGATGACCTGGGTGCAATCGCTTGAGGAAAACTACACCGATGGCATTATTGTTCTACATCGTGGGAATGTAGTTTATGAGCGCTATTTCGGTGTGCTGAAGCCTGAAGGGCAGCATGGAGCGATGTCTGTCTCCAAGACCTTCGTTGGCACATTGGCGGCGCTTCTGGCTGCAGAGGGCTCGCTGGATCCGCAGCGTAATGTCGCCGACTACGTTCCGGAACTTGCCGAGTCTGCGTTTGGGAGCGCTACTGTCCGCCAGCTCATGGACATGACAACCGGCATCCGCTTCAGCGAAGACTACGCAAACCCTAAGGCCGAGGTTTGGGCGCACGCCGCTGCCGGTAACCCGCTGCCCAAGCCCTCTGATTACCGGGGGCCGCGTTCCTACTATGAGTTCCTGGCAACAGTCCAGCCGGAGGGCAAGCACGGCGATGCGTTCCATTACCGTACGGCGAATACCGATGCGCTCGGCTGGGTCGTGGCGCGGGTCAGTGGCCGCAACGTGGCTCAACTGCTGTCCGATCGCATCTGGAGTCGGCTTGGTGCGGAGCAGGACGCGTACATGTCCGTGGATTCCATTGGCACGCCCTTTGCCGGTGGCGGCCTGAACATGGGTCTGCGCGACCTTGCGCGCTTCGGCGAGATGGTCCGCAACAATGGGCGGTATAACGGTCAGCAGATCCTGCCGGCGGAAGTGGTGGCGGATATACGCCGAGGAGGGAGTCGCGAGCATTTCGCAAAGGCTGGCTATGCGCAGTTGCGAGGCTGGAGCTATCGGAACATGTGGTGGGTTACTCATAACGCGCACGGAGCGTTCATGGCGCGTGGCGTACATGGTCAGGCGCTCTATATCGACCCTGCGGCGGAGATGGTGATCGCCCGATTTGCGAGCCACCCGGTGGCAGGTAACGCGGTAATTGACCCCACTTCGCTGCCGGCATATGAAGCGCTAGCTCGGCATCTAATGGGGAAGCGGTTTCCTTAGGGCAGTGTCCGGCTACGCCCTAACCTGCCCCCTAGCATTGTGCCAGCCCTAGAGTGAACTTTCCGATCATTGACCCGCACCCCGGTTCTCGCCCATTTTGTCAGCAACTTTTTGGATAAGCAAGCTCTTTTTTGTCCGCTTCGAGGCCTGGGTCTGGGACCTCATATTGGGGCTCAACCTGAGCCGCGTATTCCTCCGGAGTGGCATTGCCGAGGGCGCTGTGAGGCCGTTCTTCGTTGTCGTCCCTCCGCCAAGCTTCCACCTTGTCCCTGGCATCGTCCAGGCTGAGGAACCAGTGCTCGTTGAGGCATTCCTGCCGGAACCGGCCGTTGAAGGACTCGATATAGGCGTTGTCCGT
>PQAQ01000035.1 GCA_003105305.1 Candidatus Methylomirabilota bacterium | reverse complement strand
ATACCCCTCGCGGAAGGTCGGATAGCGGAACACATAACCGGAGGCCACAAGTCGGGCGTTGCGACAACGCTTGTTGGCAGGATGCCGGGCCGTTCGCGTCGCGGCAGATTGACTCTGTCGAGTCGGCGGCACGTCGAGCGCATCAGCGAGCCAGTCAAGGAGTACGGCCAGCGTGGTCGGCTCGTGATCGACGCCAAGATAGATGGGGGCAGGGTCCGACAGCATCATCAAGTGGCGTAAGGCCCCGGCTGCGTCATCGCGGTGGATACGGTTGAAAAAGACAGGCGACTCGTTGCTCCATGCGATCTGACCTCGACGCACCTGCTCGATCAGCGACGCGCGACCCGGACCGTAGAGACCGCCTAGACGCACTACGGTAGCCGGGAACGGACTATCCAGCAACAGGCGTTCGCCTTCGAGTAGGCGAATCCCGCCGAACTCCGTGGGTTGGGTCGGGGAGGTCTCGTCCACCCAGGCCCCGGAAGACTCTCCATACACCCCCGTACTCGAAGTCAGAAAGACGCGCCGGGGATGTGTCTGCCGCACGCGGAGCGCGTTCAGCAGGTTGCGGAGCCCGTCTACATAGACCCCCCGGTAGGCCCCATCATCATGGGTATCCGGGGCAGCCGTGTAGAAAACCCAGTCCACCCCAGGCGGCAGCGCCTGCAGCGTGTCGGGTGAGGTCAGATCGGCCTCAAAGGGTTGGATACCAGTCGGCAACGTCGTGGGATGGCGCCGCAGCCCCCAGACTGTGTGTCCCTCAGCCGCAAGCAGAGAGCCCAACGCGGTTCCAATATACCCGCAGCCCGCTATAAGAATGTTCGCCATGGTCAACACGATCGCCTGTCAGCGTTCAGCGATGAGCCGTCTGCGTGTGATGATCCGATAATGGCTGATCGTTAGGCGGTCAATAGGTGTCGAAGCGCGCCTTCGAGCTCGGGATAGCGAAAATCGTATCCGGTCGCCAGGAGCCGCGTAGGCTGGACCCGCTGACTGGCCAGAAGCAACTCGTCTGCCAGCTCACCAAACATGAGATGCGCCGCAGCGGCGGGCATCGGAAAGATCGTGAAACGGCCGAGCAGCCGTCCCAATGTTCGGGTGAATTCACGGTTCGTGACCGGATTCGGCGTGACCGCATTGACGGGACCCTGCAACACCTCAGTCGTCAGCGCGTGTGCGATTACACCCAACAGGTCATCTAAGGCGATCCAGCTTACATATTGGCGACCCGTCCCCAGCACCCCCCCGAGGCCCTTCTTGAAGGGCGGGAGCAGCCTGGCCATCGCCCCACCCGTCGGACTTAACACCATTCCAAAACGAAGGCGAACGACGCGGACTCCCCTTTGTTCGGCTGATGTGGTCGCGGCCTCCCATTCGCGACAGACCCCGGCAAGGAAGCCCGTCCCCGGTTCACTCTCCTCTGTAAGCAGTTCATCGCCACGATCACCGTAGTAGCCGACGGCGGATGCGCACACCAACACCTTGGGCGGCTGCTTCAGCCCGGCCAGCGCGTCGCACAGCAATCTGGTGCCGTCCACCCGACTGTCACGGATCTTCGCCTTCTTCTCGTCCGTCCACCGTTCGGTCGCGATGTTTTCCCCGGCAAGATGGACGACACCGTCAATGCCCTCCAGGTGGGCCGTATCGATGAATCCTGTCTCAGGGCCCCACTGGAACTCGCTCTTCCCCTTTCGCGGTAAGGTCCGGATCAGACGGCCGACACGATGTCCGTTCGCCGACAGAAAGGGAACAAGCGCCGATCCGATGAAGCCGGTCGATCCTGTGACTAGGATGCGCAACGATGCCATCACACAAGCCCCTGACTCTCACCCATGACCGCGGCACCGCAATTGAAGGCGGATTGCCAAACGCGTCGCTTCATGCCCCCGAGACGGGAGCTTTCAGGCTAAGCAAGATGCCCATGACGAGCCACTGCGCGACCCATCCGATCGCGCATACCCCCACCGCCCTGCCCATTGTAGTGTAATCGAGGGTCTTTCTAACCGCAACAACGGTGGCCGCCAGCATCCACACCGATGCTAAGCCAATGACGTAGCCGCCTACTCCCGGGATGACGGCCAGCAATCTGATCATACCTGGAGCGCTGGCAAAACTGATCAACCGCACCACTCCGCCAACATCGGTTCTCGTCTGGGGTTCCTGGAGCAGTCGCGTGCCGGCGACGCAGGTAAAAAATGCCAAGATATACCACTCCAGCATCGCCTGCATGGTCTTGAGAAAGAAATCCCCGACCCCTGTCTGGACGACAACACCAACCCCGGCAGCGACAGCGGACAGAACCACCACAAGCGCAGCCTGGGTCGGCGCTCGCTGATCGGTCTTGATTTCATCATAGAGGCTTCCATCCAGCTTGGCGGCCCGGATCATCCGCTCACTCAACCCCTTTATCACCGCTCCTCCTTCTTACCACTACGGGGGCACCGCATATCATCCCAAGCGGGAACCGTTGCTGCTTCCACGGTACCGATTGAGACTGCGCGCGACACGCGCATCCACAATGCAAACGTATGGTATCCCGATCGGGGTGTCAACTGTTTTCGAAGGGGAGACGGGCGATTCCAAGCGTTCGGCGATGCGGAATACAAACGGTATGCTCGCGGACTTACAGTCCTGGGGACACCGGACACTTCAACAGAGAGACCTTTCCGCTGCTGCCGTCTATCCTGACCCGGCTCTTATCCGGGAGCAGCAGCGAGGCATGTTCCAAGATGACAGCGGGGACCCCGCTCTCACGGGCCAGGCAGGCGCCGTGCGCAAGGATCCCCCCAGTTTCTATCACTAAGCCCGCCGCCTCCTTGATGTGGAGGAACAGGCCAAGATTCACCGCCGGCACAACAATCACGTCGTGAGCGTACCCGCCATTGCCAATGCCCAAAGCGTCGAGCCTGTCGGGATCAACTATCCGTACCGTCCCGACCGCCTCGCCGGAAGAGACGGGAACGGCTTGGAATTCCTGCGAGGCGTCCAACCGTGGCGGCCTGCCGATCTCCTCAAGCGCGCTTTCGAAGATCACCCTCGGCATCCACCTGCGCTTCGAGAACAGCAGCGCCATCTCCCGCTCCTCGCGTCGCATCCGTATCTTTTCACTCACCGCCGGCCGATCGCTCAATAATGCCGGCAGCTCGGTCGGAAACAGATAGAAGATCTCGTCAGACCCCAGATTAAGCTTTTGGCTCAAGACTATCAGCGCCCGCCGAATTAGCGCATACTCGGCAACCAGATAATACTTGATCGTCTCGCGGAGCGGCAGATATCGTCGGGCAAACGTCAGTTCCGTAAACAGCGTCCGGATGTCGAGGCGGCTTGTGCCGAGCCGTGCCAACCGCTTCCGGACCTCCGCCTCGGCCCGCTCTCTGTACTCTACCTGCTGATGCGACTCGATTGAACGGTCATGGGGGGTCGTCGCAGTCTGCCTCAGCAGCCGGTCAAGGCTCTGGGGATCGTCGGTCATGCGAGGTATCGCGATTTCCAGCTCAGTCGGGGCAAGATGGCCATACGTCGCGAGAAACTCCTCGCGTGAGATCTCCCGTCGCGCAAGCCTGGACAGGTCCACCCCTTCTTGACCGATCCTGCTCGGTTGCAGTCCGTGTAGCAATTGCTCTATCAGCCCATCGGCCCCCCGACCGCACCAATCCAGCAATCCCTGTCTTACCCGGTCGGTAAAAAAGAACCCGAGCCTCGCAGCGATCACGAAGTGAACCGCAGTATACCGCTTCAGATGATCAAGACAATTCTCAATCGTTGCAACGATCTCCTTGCATGACAGCTCGATCGGATCGACCGATCGCGCCTTGGCCAGGTAGCGTTGAAGATCCGGCTCTAT
>PQAQ01000034.1 GCA_003105305.1 Candidatus Methylomirabilota bacterium | reverse complement strand
TTGATCCGCAGCGCCACCCTCGCTGTCGTCCCCATGGCCCCGGCAACGTCGTTCAGCAGGCGGAGTTCCTGGGGAGACTCCACGTTGAACATCAGGATATCGGACTTCAGGGCAAACTCCATCTCGTCGCGAGTCTTGCCCACACCCGCAAAGACGATCCGGCTTGGCGGGATACCGGCTCGCAACGCACGGTACAGCTCGCCGCCCGACACAACATCGGCGCCGCCCCCGAGGTC
Source organism: Candidatus Methylomirabilota bacterium (assembly GCA_003105305.1). GTDB lineage: Bacteria > Methylomirabilota > Methylomirabilia > Methylomirabilales > Methylomirabilaceae > Methylomirabilis. The sequence goes on along the minus strand of PQAQ01000034.1, from coordinate 2,476 downwards.
GGCGAAGAGCTTCAAGGTCGCGCCGTTCGAGTTCGCCTTCATCGCAAAACAGACCAGATGGGGGATGTCGGCGAACGCCTGGTCGAAGGTTCGAAAATGGTGCGTCAGCGTCGCATGACTATACAGATAGAACGGGGTACCGACCGCCTGAGCGATCTGCTCGATCGGCAGTTCTTCGCACATGAGTTGGTCGCCGTGATACTGGAAGTGATGCATCCAATGCTCTCCTAGTGTATGGTTGTCGGTCGAATTCTGGCACACGGGACGCGAGGAGTCAAAAGGAAAGTGGGGAAGGATGTGGGGTTATGCGGCCTTGCTCTTCCGCTCGCGCACGACCAGATCGACATCGCAGTCGAGAATCTGCAAAAGCGCGAGGATCTGATCGACCGATTTGCGATAATTGGCCTGATCCAAGAGGCGATAGAACTGCGTTGCCGAAGTGCCCAGCCGCCGGATCAGCTCACGCTTCGACAGCGGGCTCGTCGCCACCCGCCTCTGGGCTTCGAGTGTGAGTCGGTACAGCAACAGGTCCCTGAGATAATGCGGGTCCTGATTGTACTCCAATACCTGCTCGATATGAACAGTCCCCTCCTTGCCTGACTGGAGCACATAGGTGAAACCCTCACGCGCGAGCTCGGTATCCACATAGACGCGAGCCACCTTGTCCTCAGGTGTTGGCTGGGGATCAGCCTTTGTGTAGGGAAATACAAGCGTTCCCCTCGACGTATTCACTTCGAACGCCTTCTTTCGGTTATTCGCAGTTACCGCTCGAGCTTTCACAGCATACCCTCGGACTGTAGTTGCCGGATCAGTTCTATGACGCTTGACGGCGCTGACCCTTTCATGGCTTTGCCATTGTCGAGATCCCACGTGACAATCAGTTTACCGTCTCGGTACACGTGAATGTGCCGAGGCAGATGGTCACTTTTCCACGAAATGAAAATATACCCTCCTCGGCGAACCTTGCCCATACGATAACGTTACCGTGTAAAGTAACACTTGTCAAGAGTATAGTACGGCTCAAGGCGATCCGGCTCCTAAGCCCGCATAGCAGAAAACACACATTCCAGGAATTACACGCCTGTGTAGAATTTGATGGGCATCTGGGACAGGAGTCTGCGTGTGCAAAGCAGAAACGTCCCGCAAAATCAGGGTATTCCACTGACGCCTTTCTTGGCAACATCTATGCAACTTACTCTGGAAGGACGACCGTGTCGTTAAACTGCGTTTTCTGCAGCCGAACACAGAAGAGGAGGGTTCCAAGATGAAGCACGCACTAGTTTTCGTCAGCATGGTGGCTGCGGCCACCCTGGACCTAGCGGTGACGCCGCCGCCGGTCGGGGCGGACAACTTCAGTATCGGCGTCAACATCGGAGCACCGCTACCTCCGCCGCCCCCGCCGATGGTTCTGGTAGCGCCGCCGCCAATGGTCGTCGTACCCGGCACGCCGGTCTACTACGCGCCGAGCTTGAGCGCCAATTTCTTCGCGTACGGCGGGCGATACTACACCCACCACAACGGCGCCTGGTTCACGACGGCAAACTATAGCGGCCCATGGAGCTTCATCGCGGTGGAGCGGGTCCCCCGGCCGGTCCTTACCGTACCCGTAGCCTACTACAAGGCGCCGCCTGGCCACATGAAGCGAGGGGGCCCGCCACCCTGGACCGGTCACAGAAAAGGGCACAGGCATAAGGAAAGGGACGAGGACGACTAATAAACAACCGGTAAGCGAGCGAAAACGAGATTCCTCTCTCGCCGAAGCTGACGGCACAGCTTCACGTAGCGACGTTCCGAACACCTCTGAGGAAAAACGAGTCGCACGCAGTGGAGCAACTTATGCTCGACGGCCCTCCGGGATTAATCTGAGTGAGTACTTGTTCAGGTACGTGTGGTCTGGGTAATTACCCGTGAAGAACCCGGACTCGGACCGCTTTGGCGCGGCCGCGATCATCCTGACCCAGGTCAAACTCGACGGTATCGTTTTCTCTCAGGGTAGTGCCCCCCTCCACGTCGCTGGCGTGGACGAATGCGTCCTGTCCGCCGTCGTCCCGCACGATGAACCCAAACCGTTTCGTCACATTGAACCACTTCACTTTGCCTTTCATCCTCGTCTCCTCGCCCCTCGAAGGGGGTCTTTGGCTATGGGGCTTCCTGTCTGCCTAGAGCAGGATGCCCGGCCTGAGCCGTCAACAATAAACCCGCCGCTCTTTTGCCGGCGTCAGCTCCCGCACCGACAACGCTACCCCTCGACAACGCCGTGGCGGCGCTTCTCCAGCTCACTGATACGGTCCCGAAGCTCTGCGGCGCGCTCAAACTCAAGCCGTTTGGCCGCCGTCCGCATCTCCTTCTCCAACTGTTCAATGTAGGCCGGCAGCTCCTCCTGTGTGGTATGGCCGGCATTCTCGATCTCTGGCGTCACCGGAACGGTATAGTAGTCCTTCTCGCAGACGCTCGAGAGGACATCGGAGATCGACTT
>PQAQ01000033.1 GCA_003105305.1 Candidatus Methylomirabilota bacterium | reverse complement strand
GTGCGGGCTCATCGGAGGGTTGCAGGCCCACGACTACGCGTGCCACGGCACCAAGACGTTGTTCGCGACGCTGGACGTGGCCACCGAACGGCACCGCGCTTACACAGTGCAAGCCCCGGCACTGTCATCAGGACTTCCTGACGTTCCTCAGATACATCGAGGCGAACGTGCCCGAGCACCTGGAAGTACATCTGATCTGCGACAACTACGGAACTCACAAACGCCCGGGTGAAGGCATGGCTGGCACGTCGGCCACGCTTTCATCTGCACTTCACACCGACCTACAGTTCGTCGCTGAATCAGGTCGAGCGCTGGTTCGCGCTGATCACGACACAGGCTATACGCCGCGGATCGTTTGACTCGGTGGCCGACCTCAAGCGCAAGGTTGATCAGTTCGTGCAGCACTACAGGCAGCATCCCAAACCCTTCGTGTGGGCCACTGCCGCTGAATTGATCCTCGCCAAAATCGAGCCGCTATGCGAAGTTATAAACGGGACGAGACACTCGCTAAGCACTGATCAACACTTTGACAAGGCGCTCTTGTTGTCACGCAGGTACTTCTGGTACCCCATTGACGACTTCAGCATGTAGATTCGTCCGCCAACCACAAACCCGTCAAGTTGATGCTGCAACGTGTAAGCAGAAAGATCAGACATCGTGTTGATGAAGCCTTTGCTCTTGAAATTCAGAGATGTATTGCACAAGACTCCATAGCCCGTTAGCGCCTTGAACGCAGTCAGCAACTCAAACAACGGACGGTTGGTCAGCGCGGACACCGTTTGAATGCGTGCAGTCCGGTTCACATGGGTCACCGCTGCCAGAGCATCTGTGGTGACCCGATAGGTGTAAAGCATGAACGGGCTTGGGAGCCTGCATCCAAACCACTTTCCGGCATCCTCCTCCAGGCATACGGGAGCGATCGGACGGAACTGCTCTCGCTGCTTGATGACGTTCAGCCGCTCTCTGGTGCGAACTTTAAAGGGCGCGGCCAAGATGGAGCGATTGCCAAGAGCGCGTGGTCCGATCTCATACTGGCCGTTCGCCCACCCCAAGATCAAGTCACTGGCCAACATGTCGGCAACGGTCGCCACGTTCGGCTCCCACTCGTCGAAGTGAGCGGCATCCACGGCATCGGTGGCCGAAAAATGTAGCCCGGAGTAAATATCCCACGCGACTTTGGGATGGCCGGTGAAATGGAACTGTGCGTCGATGGCGGTACCAATCGCTGACCCTGAATCGTTGGCGACTGGAGGAACGAACACGTCAGAAAAGAGTCCTGACTCTCTCCACTTCGTATTCCAGTCGCAATTGAGACCGCATCCCCCTGCTATCAGCAGCGGCATGTGCCGTTCCAAATTCTCCCTAGCGAACCGATGAAAGCGATCGAACAGGCGGTCGCTGAAGATGCCTGCGAAGTTTCGGAACTCTGGATCGTCCAGCCCCACGTTGTAGTGCCTCAACTCTTTCAACGCTTCACACTGGCTGGGCTTAAGATGTTGGCAATCCTGTAGTAAGAAGGAAATGATCCTCTCTTCCTCGTCCGATGGCTGGCTTCTCTTCGAAAACGAAGCGAGCGCCATCAATTTTCCAGCATCAGAAAGCCGGGAGAACTCGGCGGTACTTTTGTCGAAAGTCGGATCTGCCAATGCATAGAGCATGGCGTAGCGATGGCCTGGCTCCGGCATGACATCGCCGATCTTAGTCACGTTCAGTTCCGAATCGATCTCGTAGAACGCTCCGATGACGCCCTCCCAAAGCAGCGCGTAACAAGGAGTTCCCTTTGGCAGGTTCGACATCCCGAACGCGCATAGGAGGTGCGAGCGTTCGTGGGACGATGAGAAGAAGTCGACGGTCTTGCCCAACAAGAGCTTCTTGCTGACAACTATGTGATCGTTATGGCCGCCACGGTAGTCAGCCACAGCGTGCTGCCCGCGCGGAGAGTCACCGGGCCACCAACCCCCTCTGCACAGGACGTCAGGAACGGCCTGAAGTTCGGCGAGTGCGTCGAAGGCATCGGGGACAGTTAGCGATGAATGCCGGTACCTCGAACTCTTCTCGGCCTCAATGGAAAACACCAAACGGCCGTCCTCCACGTACGCAAATGCGCCGTCGTGCCCAGGGTTGTAAGAGAGTATCTTCATGCTGCAACTTCGCTGGTAACTGACCTCTCCGGGGTGGAACGAACCCCGCCTTGATGCTCCAGCAACAATGGGCCATGCGCCCTCACGTGAATCGACTGCACATGGGTCGTGGCCGGGAGCCGGCGGGTACTAAGCCGCCCTGCAAGCTGAGTGGATCGAGAGGGCCAAGTGTTGACATGCAGTTTCATCGGCAAGTGTGGAATCGGGGTTGGATCCCAAAGTACACGCCGATGGACAAGCCGGTCATCTACCCACCATCGGATCTCGTACGGGGTCCATTCGATGACATATCGATGCATACCCTTCGAAGCGTCGAAACCCAACTCGATATGGCTTGGGGCGCCTCTGTAGCCGTAGTCGAACTGAGCGCCTTCATTGCCCGGGTTGTAGAAGACATTGACGAGGAGGCGGGTCGGCATGTTGCCGGCAATTTCGATGTCAATCTCCTGATGCGGCAAGTTGCGGTGGAGAAAGAACCCAGTGATTACCCCTGGTACGCTAGACGCCTGGAAGGTTGACTCGAACCTTCCGAAAAGATACTGGGCATGACTGCTTAGGGCGCCTGCGCTGTACTGGCGAACGCCAAGTGCTTCTCTTCGAACATGAAATTTTGCGCCCTCGACACTGTCGAACTCGACGTTCAGCGGACGGAACAACGCCATATTGCCCGTGAAGGTATCGGTCCTTGCAAACCAGCGCAGTGGGTCGAGGCGCTCCAAGCGATCTTCGAAGTCGACCCACTGTCCCTCGCTCTCATAGGCCACGGGTACGACGCGAACACCTAACCAGCTGCGGTGATCAGACTCCACGACCCACGGGGACCGATCCCGCTCAGGCGCTGCGCGCTTGGGAACAAGGTCAGGCTGCAGGTCTCCCTCAAGGGTATGTCGTTGCCCTAAGTCGCTCAACTTTGGGAACGAACATGAAGGTGGCGCACACCTAAGGTGTTCACAAAGGATCCGCCAAGAATCGACGTTGCTCGAATCCAGGACGACGAAATCCGCGCCCTCTAGGTCGGCTGGAGGGCTCCAGGCGCCTAGGGTACGGGCATCGCCTGGAGGGGCTGTCACGATGAACTTAGCTCGAGGATAGCTGCGTCGCAGGTCCCCGACCATCGATTCCAGACATCCCACGTTAACGTACGCATTGAAGACCCGGTCGACACTTCCCTTGCGGAGCTGCTTCAACTCCAGCGATGGCAGCGTGTTCAGATCGCTGCAGCAGCGGTACCCGAGCATCGACAACGCCATTGCGAGGGAAGATTGGCCCGAGTTTTCTGGCCCAAACGCAAAAACAGGTAGCTGAGTCGGACGGATGTTGAACAGTGCAGCGCCCTCGCTGTTGATCGCGCCAATCGTGGAGAGCGCGGGAAGAATCGAGTACGAGTTTGTAGATGGGGCGTCTCTTCTCTGAAGGACAAGTGGCCGCCTGATTGCTTGCACGTTCAGTACGCTGAACTGGTGGTTGATCCAAAGATCAATCGGGCCGCGACAAGGGAGTAAACGAAGAAGTTTTTGTGCGCCTTGTCTGGAGAGTATGTACCCGGACAAGTACCACAACCCGCGCACAGGTCGGAACACATGGCGCGACACGAACGTCTTCGGAGCACCATGCGTCGCCTCCATGTACGACACATAAAGGACGTCGAAGCTTTCGCAGTCTCCGCTTTCGACCGCAACATCCTTCCAGGCTTGGTCCAGATGACGAGCAAGACTGGGATGAAACCAAACGTCATCCTCGAGGATGAGCGCATACTCTTGCTCACCCTGAGCAACTCGCCTCCAGACGTCAATATGCGATTTAGCGATTGCCACCTCGGCCCTGCTCATTCGGATCGGTGCATCAAGCTCGTACCGCGTCGGAAGTGTCCGCGGTTGAGGTTCCACAAAAAGCTGATCTGCCAGCGTGTAATAAGGGTCAACGTCAGCGTCTTTGGACGGATCCTGTGAAAAATCCCTCGCATCCACAGCGGCATGCCGCTCCGTAAGGCTGAGAAGATCGTTGCCAGACCCATCCCGTATACGTCCAAGCTCCTGCCTGACGCTGGACCAACGGGCTGGCTCGCGGTCGAGGTTGATTACGTAGATCTTTTCAATCGTCTGGCCGTTCGACGTTCGTTGAGCACCGAATGCTTGCGACGTTTGCGCCGGAAGCATTTTCCGAAGAGCGTGCACCAGGCGTATCACCAGACGAAGAGCGGCCAGGGGTGGACGTGACAAATTCACTGGGCGCCCAAAAGCGAAGATGCACGGTACGCCTGCTGATTGGATAGCCTCCAGTTCCTCGAGTCGTTGCGGTAGCTAAGTGACCATTGGCTCGTGGATGTCAGTTCCCAATCGTGCGCAACCATCATCGCATCGGGCGAGCATCCTTCGTTGAGCACTTCGAACACTGACCGGGTGAGGTTGCCAGGGCCGGTCGTAGCCTGGACTTCGGGCAACCCTCTCGCTTGCTCCATCTCAAGGGATAAGGTGGCGTTCAACAACGCTCGTTCAACGATAGGATGATGGCGCGACGCGATCAGAGGCGTGGTGTTGAAGTAGAAGATCCAACCTGGCTGGTTAGCCCCTGGCTCCGTAAAAATCGACGGCGCCACCATTTGAGACGTTGCAACGTCGTAGCAGAATGGCTGCAGCTTCAGCCGGCCGTCCGCGAACAGTTGGTCAATCGGGGTGCCATGGTAGACATCGTCGGCATCGATGTAAAAGCCCCCTTCCACGAACACGTACGAGTAGCGAAAGTAGTCCGACATCATTGATGGGTGGTAGCACCTGTCAAAGGCTTTCTCATGGCGATCCCCTAAACGACTTCGGATGAACGCTCTCGCGGAACTCTCATCGAACACCTCTAACTCAAACCCGAACCGCTCGAGTCGTTTCCACGAGTCCATGCAGGCTTTGACATCTCCTGGCAAATGCCGAAGATCGTTCCAAAACTGCACGATGCGCTTCGGAATCGGACTGGACAACGTCGTCGAGGCAAGCGTCGAGCCGTTACGGCACTGCACTATGTCGCGAATGAAGTTAGAGCGCGCACGTTCGGCTGGCCCCAGTGGATCGGCTTCGACAGCCTGATTCAGATCTCTTGTTTCGCTCATTCTTGAATTTCCCCTACCTACGCGACTGATACCGCCGCAGATAAGCCGCAAGTTCCCGTGCCGGAAGTCGAACCGTATCGTCGGCAAGAAACAGTGCGATCGCATCGACGAGGATCGGCGCCGGAACGATCTGATGGATGTACAGCTCATCGATCACCCAGAGCACCCCGCGAACATCGATTCCGCGAGAGGCTGCAAAACTGCGCAACGCGCCGTCGCCGGTCAGGAGGATGGAGCCGATATTCCGCTCTGCAAGCGAAAACGCGAAACCGTCATTCACTGAAAGGCGCGGGAGCTGACGGGCTACATCGGCTGCTCGCAAGACCGCGTCTCCCGGCAGGTCGATCACCTGCAAGCCACCCCGCACAAGCGCCCGCTTCTGCGCTGGCGTGAACTTGATCAGTTCGTCGTCGAACAGCGTGTTGGGGATCAGAAGCTCGTACGGTAACCGGACAAAGGCTTCGAGAAGCGAAGCCTTGCGCAGATCGATGAGACAGCTACTGTCACTGACGACGATCTGCATCATGCAGGCGCGGCCCCTTGAGGCCCC
>PQAQ01000032.1 GCA_003105305.1 Candidatus Methylomirabilota bacterium | reverse complement strand
GGATGAAGCTCTCGTAGAGGATCCCCAGGATGATGTAGATGACGAGGATGGCCATGACCAGGAGGACGCCGAGGCCCTGGATCGAGGACTGGAAGGCCTGGGCCGTGCCCTGGAAGTTGGTGCTGATCGTGGACGGCAGGTTTTCCCGGGCCAGCCTGGTGATCTCGTTGACCGCATCACCGATGGAGACCCCGGGCTTGAGGTTGAAGGAGATCGTTACGGACGGCAGTTGTCCCAGGTGGGTGACCGTGAGGGGGCCTACGCCCCTGGTGAGCCGCGCCACGGCGTTCAGCGGGACGAGGCGGCCGGTGGAGGCGCGGACGTACAGCATCGCGAGGGCGGCAGGGTCCGTCTGGTAGCGCGGCTCCAGCTCCAGGATGACCCAGTACTCGTTCGCGGGGGTGTAGATCGTCGAGACCTGCCGGGCGCCGTAGGCGTTGTACAGCGCGTTCTCGATCTGCTCGGCTGTGACCCCCACGGCTGAGGCCTTATCCCGATCGATGTCCACGATGACCTGGGGGCTGGTGATCTGCAGATCGGTGTTGACGTCCTGGAAGCCCGGCAGCGTCCGGAGCCGCTCATACAGCCTGGGGGCCCAGTGGTACAGCTCCGGCAGGTCGGCATCCTGCAGTGTGTACTGGTACAGGGCCTTGGTAAGCTGGCCGCCGATGCGAAGGGTCGGTAGATTCTGCGGATAGACCGTGATGCCCGGCACATTGTTCAGCTTGGGGCGCATCTCCTCGATAACCGCGTCGACGCCCGGGCGTTCGGCGCGCGGCTTCAGGCGCATGAAGATGCGCCCGGTATTGGGCACCACGTTCGGTCCGCCTGCGCCGATCGACGAGGAGAAGGACTCGACAGACGGGTCGTTCTGCACGATCTTCATCACCGCCCGCTGGTGCTGGGTCATCGCGTCGAAGGAGATGTCCTGGGCCGCCTCGGTGAAGGCGAAGATGAATCCTGTGTCGTCGTTGGGGATAAACCCTTTCGGAATTACCATAAACAGGAAGGCCGTGAGCACGACGGTCAGGAGGAGGACCGCCATGGTCGCCCGGGGATGGCGAAGAACCTGCTGCAGGGTGCGCTCGTACAGGCGGAGCACACCCTCGAAGATCCGCTCCGATGCCGCGTACATCCGGCTGTGCGACCCGCCGGGCGGGCGCAGGAAGCGGCTGCACATCATCGGGGTCAGGGTCAGGGAGACGAAGCCGGACACCAGCACCGCGACGCCGATCGTGACCGCGAACTCATGGAGCAGGCGTCCCACRACGCCGCTCATGAACAGCACCGGGATGAATACCGCTGCCAGCGACAGGGTCATCGAGAGGATGGTGAACCCGATCTCCTTCGAGCCCTTGAGGGCCGCCTCCAGCCKGGGCGTGCCCGCCTCCATGTGACGGACAATGTTCTCGAGCATGACGATGGCATCGTCCACGACGAACCCGACGGAGAGCGTGAGCGCCATGAGCGAGAGGTTGTCGATGCTGTAGTTCAGCAGGTACATCACCGCGAAGGTCCCGACGATCGACATCGGGACCGCGAGACTCGGGATGATCGTAGCGGAGAGGTTACGCAGGAATAGGAAGATCACGAGGACGACGAGGGCGACAGTGAGCATGAGGGTGAACTCGACGTCGTGGACCGATTCGCGGATCGATTCGGACCGGTCGTACAGCGCAGTGAGTGTCACCGACGCCGGCAGTTGAGCCTGAAAGGTGGGCAAGAGCTGTCGAATGGCATTCACCACCTCCACGGTATTGGTTCCCGGCTGGCGCTGAATGGCGAGCACGACCGCACGATCGTCGTTGTACCAGCTCGCCACCTTGTCGGTCTGCACGCTGTCGATCACTCGGCCCAGTTGCTCCAGCCGCACGGGGGCGCCGTTGCGGTAGGCCACAATGAGCGGACGGTAGGCGGCGGCATCGTAGCGCTGGCCGGTGGCCTGCACCGTGAAGGCCTGGTGAGGCCCGTACAGCGTCCCGGTTGGTAGATTCACGTTGGCTTGGGCGACGGCCTTCTCGACCTCATCGATCCCGATCCCGCGGGTGGCGAGGGCTCTGGGATCGACCTGCACGCGCACCGCGTACTTCTGCGAGCCCAAGACCTGCACCTGGGCCACCCCGCTGATGGTCGAGATGCGTTGGGCCAGCATGGTGTCCGCGTACTCGTTAACCATATACAGCGGCAGGGTCGGCGAGCTGAGGGCGAGGTAGAGGACCGGCTGGTCGGCGGGGTTGACCTTTTGATATGACGGGGGCGTAGGCATCTCGGACGGGAGCAGCGCCTGAGCCTTGGCAATCGCGGCCTGGATGTCCTGAGCGGCGGCGTCGATGTTTCGATCAAGCGTGAACTGAATGGTGATCTGGGTGAGACCCATGGCGCTGGTCGAGGTCATGGAGTCTATGCCGGCGATGGTCGAGAACTGCCGTTCCAGGGGGGTCGCCACCGCCGCGGCCATCGTGTCCGGGTTTGCGCCCGGCAGGCTCGCCGACACCTGGATCGTCGGAAAGTCGACGTTGGGCAGGTCGCTGACCGGCAGGAGACGAAAGGCCATGAAGCCGAAGAAGAGGATCCCCAGCATGACCAGGGTGGTCATGACGGGCCGGCGGATGAACAGTTCAGGGGTCATTCGGCGGCCCGCGTCGGGGTCGGGTCTGGAGATCGGATCTCCACCTTCGCTCCGGGAACGAGGCGCAACTGGCCGTCGGTGACCACGCGTTCGCCCGGTGCAAGCCCCTTTTCGATGACGCTCTCCTGTTCGACGGTTCGCTGCACCACAACGGGGCGGGACTCCACCGTCAGATCGGATTTGACCACAAAGACGTAGGCGCCCTGCTGCCCCGTCTGTATGGCCCGGGACGGCGCCACCACCGCATTTGGCTGGACCGACAGGGTCAGCACCACGTCGACGAACTGTCCCGGCCAGAGGGCATGATCCGCGTTGGAAAAGGTTGCCTTGAGCTCGACCATTCCGGTGGCCTGATTGACCGCGTTATCCACGAAGGTCAGCGTGCCGCGAGGGCGATGCCCGTCCTGTCCGGGGATGGTCGCCTCCACCGCCAGACTTCCGAGCGACATATACCGCCGAATCCCCGGCAACTCCTGCTCCGGGACGGAAAACGATACATAAATCGGTCTGACCTTGTTGATGACCACGAGCGGATGATCGGCATCGTTCGCCTTGACGAGGTTGCCCTGATGGACGAGGAGGTTGCCGGTCCGTCCGTCGATCGGCGACCGGATCGAACAGTAGCCAAGTTGCAGCTTTGCAGCGTCTACTGCCGCTCTATCGGCCTGGACCGTTGCCTCGAAGGCAGCCGCGTTCGTGCGCGCCTGATCATATTGCTGTTGGGAGACGCCGCCTTCCTTATACAGGTCGGCGAAGCGACGTTCATCAAGCCTGGCATTTGCGGCCTGAGCGGTGTCCCGCGCCAAGGCGGCCTGCGCCTGGCTGAGCGCGGCCTCGAAGGAACGCGGATCGATCAGGAACAGGGGGTCCCCTTTCTTGACATCCTGACCTTCAGTGAAATAGACATTCGCCAGGGTCCCTTCAACCTGCGACTTGACGGAGACCGTGGAGTACGCCTGAACATTGCCGATCGCGCGCAGTTGGATCGGGATCGTTTTCATGACCACCTCGCTCGCGGTTACCGGCACCGCAACGGTCGAGCCCTTCGCGGCGGACTTGCCCGACGCGTTCTTCGAACAGGCCGATGACACGGCGGCACCCGCGAGCAGCGCCATCAGGACTACGACTCTGGCCGGCCTGAGCCGGCGGCGAACCCGGAACGCGCGCGACGAGGCATTTGCCGATCGCACGCCGTCAACGAAACCAAACAGCATCGACACTCTCCTTGTGCGGGGGCATTTACACATCGAAGACGACCTTCGCCAGCCAGCGATCGTTGTCCTTGCGGCATTCGAGGAGGTGGTAGGTGGCCGCCTTGACCACACCCCTGAATCGATGCCGCCCCGTCTCGGCGGGCTCACCTGCTAACTCTCCATGCACGCGCCCGCCCTCGACCGTCACTACACGCGCATCGAGCGGCGCCCATGCCTCCGCCTCGCACCGATAGAGCAGTTCGTTCAGCCAGGCCACCAGCAGAGACGGGAGATCGTTTCCCTGCGCCTCAACCGGCAGGGCACCGGCGAAACGTACGGTCTCGGTTTCGACCATCAGTGCAAACATCCCCCGTGCGGCGTTCACAAAGAGCTCCTCCAGGGTCTCGCCCCACGCCGTAATGCCCACATCCGCCGTTGTCTCGAACGTCTCAAATCCTTGTTCTGTCATATCCGTTTCGGATGGGCGCCGCACACGGCGTCTCTACTCATATCGAAGCGCCTCGATCGGATCCAAGAAGGCGGCCTTGCGGGCCGGGTAGTAGCCGAAACCGATCCCCACCAGTGCGGAGAACGCAAAGGCCATGATCACGGCGCCCCCGCTGATCAGGGTCGACCACTGTGCGAGGTACGAAACCAGGATCGAGGCTCCCAGACCAAGCGCGATTCCGATCAGACCACCGATGAGCGACAGGGTGATCGCCTCAACGAGGAACTGCGTCAAGATATCCCCCGCCTTAGCGCCCACTGCCAGTCGTAATCCGATCTCCCGGGTCCGTTCCGTCACGGATACCAGCATGATATTCATAATCCCGATCCCGCCTAC
>PQAQ01000031.1 GCA_003105305.1 Candidatus Methylomirabilota bacterium | reverse complement strand
CTCCCGACTGTCCATTCATTTTACAATTGTCCAAAGAGCTCTCGGGCTCGCGTCAAGGCCTCGTCAAGCAGCAGGACCTTACCGTCTGGCGTCCCGTGTGCGATGCTCCATTTGTGCGCCTCTTCTTCCGTACAGAAGAAGTTGGTTGAGGGTCAGTAGGCTTCGGCCAAATCCGACTTGGGCGCCCTTTTCATAAGGGGTCCAGGAAGGCCGTCCCAGACCACGGCGCCTGGAGGCTCGACCGCCGCAATCTGGTTTTCCTCGACGTGAATACGAATTGATCGTCCGCAGTGCGGACACGTGGCATTCACGATAACGGCTGCGCCAAACAGCGGCCCCACACTGAGGGCGTCGATGGCGCAATTTGCGTAACGTGGCTTCCCCTTGCCCTTCAGCATGATCTGATGTTGGGTCGGACGGGTCGAAAGCGGAAATGCCGCTGCAATCTGGTTCGAGCGCTGATCTCGTACGAGGAGACCTTTTTGCTCAAGCGCAGAGAGCAGCTCATCGGCCAGGGCCTCGGACACCTCAAGGCGTGAGGCCAGCGCCTTCAGGCCGGGATCTCGACCGGTCCTGAGTATCAGTTCCAGCAGCGCCTTCCGGGCACAGCGTTCAGTTGCAGTTAATGGTCCCCACATTGCTACTTACCCATGGTGGCCCGTGGTTTCCGGGTGTCTGCGATGCGCGTGCAGGCCCAGAGATGCTCGGCGTTCTTGGCTACCATCCCGCGCGAGAGCTGAAGGATTCGCTTCACTCGCTTATCAGCGATACGATAGAGCGTGTAGCGCCCATTAGTGGCGGTCGTGACATACCCGCACCATTTCAGGCAGGCGAGGTGATTCGACACCCGGCCCTGTTGGATGCCGAGCAGACGAACGAGGTCGGAGACACTCTGCTCACCGTCGAGAAGGATCTCGAGAATCTTCAAGCGGGTCGGGTCCCCCAAGCCGCGAAAGAACTTCGCCGACAGCTCCAGGAGCGCAAATTCTTCTTTAGGAACCAGCTTTCTCAGGGCGCTCACATGTTCCTCTTTATAAACTAGAAAAACAGATATACGATTTACCATATATACAATAAACTGCGCGCCGTTGTTTGTCAACCACCGGTTCGAGCAAAAATTGTGATACCCCCTTGACTCCGTACCTAGCTACAGGGTCTATCTTATAAGTGAAGCGAGGTGAGACTATGCAGACATTGACCACAGGGCAGGTGCCGAAGCAAGCCTACGTGAACATCGAAACGCTTCGCCACTACGAGCGGCGAGGGCTGATGCCGAAGCCGCCGAACAGCCAATGGTTGTGCCGCTGTTGCGATTCGATTGGCGCATGTTTCAGCGCGGGCCTCCTATTGCGCTTGCGCGCTCATGGCCTCGCGCTGGATGAGGAGGAAAGGAGGTGAGACCGATGGCGTTCAAAGAAGGCGAAGTGTACAAATGTCCTGTCCCGGAGTGTGGATGTGAGATCACCGTGACCAAAGGTGCGGCCCCAGGCAAAGGTGGTGATGAGCCACCGCGTTGCTGTTGCGGAAAGGCGATGGTTAAGAAATAGCTGCGTTACCTGTGATGCGAGGACAGGGGGAGACAAGCCCCCTGTCCTCGCGGATCGAATTCTGAAAGGAAGTAGCATGGCAATTCAAAGCACTCGGGTTGGAGCTGTTGCGATTCAAGACATTAACTTGGACAAGCGCGAGCGTTTGCTCCGTGGGCTCGCTACCGCGACATTCTTGATCTTTTTCCAGGCATACATGGTGGCGCCGCTCATCCCTCGCCTGTCCGGTACATTTGGCGTTTCCAGCCAGACGATCGGCCTGGTCGTCCCGGCGTATATGATCCCATATGGGATAGCCACGCTGTTCTACGGTTTGCTCTCGGACCGTCTCGGTCGACGGCCCATTATGTTCGCTTCCCTTCTGGCCTTTGCTGTGCTTACGGCCCTGACGTCGACGGCACAGTCGGCCTTGCAGTTGATCGGCTGGCGGCTTTTGACGGGGCTGGGAGCCAGTGGAGTCGTACCACTTGCACTGGCGCTGATGGGGGACTTGTTTCCGTACGAGCAGCGCGGGCGGCCACTGGGTTGGCTTTTCGGAGCGATGGCAGGCGGTGCGGCCTTCGGCGCAACGGTGGGGGTGATTCTCGGAGGAGCCCTCGGATGGCGGATGCTGTTCGTGGGAGTAGGAGCCGGCGCTGCCTGCCTTTTGGTTCTCCTCCTTCCGTACAGGTCGCTATTTCCTAGTTCAACGATGGGGCCGTCGCTGTCCTTCCACAAGGTTTTCGCGGCCTATCGGGACCTGCTTGCCGCAGGCCGCGGTTGTCGAACCTACGGATACGTGTTATGGAACGGGATATTCCATGGAGGCGTGTTCGCGTGGCTGGGCCTGTACCTTGCCGGACGTTACGGTTTGGGAGAGGTTGGCATTGGGCTCGCGCTGCTAGGCTATGGGATCCCTGGCTTCCTCCTAGGTCCGGCTATTGGGAGAGCGGCGGACCGTTGGGGGCGGCGGTGGTTAGTCCCTGCAGGGCTCGCAATCGCATCACTCGCAGCGGTGATCCTGATTCCTACAATACCCTTGTTGATGGCGCCTGTTGCAGCGGCCACGCTGTCGCTTGGCTATGATATGACGCAGCCTCTGCTGGCCGGGATCATTACTGACCTGGGAGGAAAGCGCGGCGGGCAGGCCATGGGCCTCAACGTTTTCATGCTCTTTATCGGATTTGGCGTTGGCAGCTTCCTCTTCGGCGAAGTGCTTCGGCTGGGCTTCGGCGTGGCGCTGGCCATATTCAGCACCGTCCAGCTTGCAGCCGCCCTGCTCGCGATCCCCTTATTCCGTCGTGAAGTCTCCAGTCGGGCGAGGTGAATTTTTAAAAAGCCCTTGACTCCGGACCTAGGTGCAGGGCGCATCTTATAATTGAGGTGAGAAGATGCAGACATTGACGATCGGGCAGTTGGCGAAGCAAGCCCACGTGAATATCGAAACGATTCGCTACTACGAGCGGCGAGGGCTCATGACCGAACCGCCCCGACGCGATTCCGGATATCGTGAATATCCCCTCGAGGCTGTGGACCGGATCCGATTCATCAGGCGCGCTCAGGAGCTGGGCTTTTCGTTGAAAGAAATCGCAGAGCTCTTTTCTCTGCGCGTCAATCCTGAGACGACGAGCGCGGACATTAAAAGACGGGCCGAAGCCAAAGTTGCCGATATCAACGCACGGATCAGCGACCTGGAACGGATGAAGGCCGCCCTGATGAAGCTCGCTGCCGCCTGTCGCGGCCGCGGCCCCACCAGTGAGTGCCCGATCCTGGAGTCCCTCGCATCGGAGGGGAGGAGTACGTAAAGGAGGCACACATGAGCATGGAAATGACCGTTGAATCTTCCCAGCGCTTTTGGAGCGACGAGCCTTCGAAGCGACCAGGCCGCCGCCGAATCCGCGCCCATATCGGTGGGTTACACTGTTCGTTGTGTACCGGCACCATCGAGCGGGCACTGGGCAAGCGGACCGGCGTAGACAAGGTCGCGGTGAGCCTGACCCATGAACAGGCGCTTATCGAGTATGACCCCGCGCTCGCGCGAGCCGAGGACCTGCTGCAGACCCTCAAGGATATCGGCTACACCATCTCCGATCCGCGCAAGCTGCGTGCGTTTGAGGAAGAAGAGCGGGCGCTGGTGCGCGAGCGCGGGCGTTTCCTCGCCGCATTGGCCATGAGCATTGCCGCGATGGGGTTGGCGGGGTACCCACTCGACAGCCCATGGTTTGCGCTCTGCGCATTTTCGATCGCGAGCATGGTGGCCTTCTCGTTTGTGGTCCTGCGCAGTTATGGCGTGCGGTGGGCGCTGTCCGGCTCGACCCTGCTCGCTGCATTCGGGGCAGGCACGTATGCGCTTCAGTTGCGCGGCACGTTTGGTGGCGCCACGCCGTGGCTCGCCGGCGCGCTGGCCCTGACCGTCATCTTCGGCGTGGGTGGGCACATTGCGCGCATGGGCTTCATGGCGCTGCGGCGCGGCATCCTGAACCAGCACGTGCTCGTTGAGGCCGGGGCGTTTGCAGGGTTGACCGGCGGCGTGGTCGGCTTGACCTTCGACCTGCCGGAGTATCCGACGACCGCGTTTTTCTCAGTGGCCGTGATGGTCCTTGCCTATCACATCTTTTCGGAATGGCTGTCGCTGATCGTGAAAACCCGCAGTTCGCAGGCGGTCAAGAAGCTGCTGGACCTTGAGCCTGACATGGCGTACGTCCTCAAAGACGGGGCGGAGCATGAGGTCCCACTTGAGGAGGTGCGCGTCGGGGACGTGGTCCGCATTCGACCAGGCGGACGGGTTCCGGTGGACGGTCAGGTCGAGGTGGGGGAATCGGATGTAGACGAATCGCTCGTGACCGGCGAGCCACTTCCCGTGGAGAAGCGCTCGGGCGACCGGATGGTGAGCGGGGCCCTGAACGGTCGCGGCACGCTGCTGGTGCGGGTCACGGCGGTGGGTGAAGAGAGCTTCCTTCGACAGGTGATCCGGAGCGTCGAAGACGCCCGGGCGCTGAAGCCGGGTTTACTGCATCTCGTGGACCGCGTGCTGCGTGTCTACACGCCGCTGGTGCTGCTCACCGCGGCCGGCGCCACCCTCGTCTGGGCGCTCGGCCCGCTGGTCGTTGGATCCACTCCCGATCTGCGGCGAGCGATGTTTGCCGGCCTGAGTGTGCTGGTGATGGGGTATCCCTGCGCCGTGGGAATCTCGGCGCCGCTGTCGATCGTACGGGGCGCGGGCCAGGCGGCCGAACGCGGCGTGCTGATGCGCACAGGTGAGGCATTTCAGGCTTTGCGACGGGCGCAGCGCGTGGTTTTCGACAAGACCGGTACGCTGACCGAGGGGCGCCCCGCGCTGCGGGCGATCGTCCCGGTGGCCTGCCCGGAAGAGGAACTGCTTGCGCTCGCTGGAGCCGTAGAAGTCGGGTCTGAACACCCGCTCGCCCGCGCCGTGGTGGAGGAGGCAACCAAACGGCGTATCGCTTTACCAGAAGTGCAGGAATTTGAGGCCGTGGCGGGTCAAGGCGTCCTGGCGCGTCTTGGTAATTCGCAATTGATGGTCGGTAGCCCGGATTTTCTCGCGAGCCAATCCGTGAATCTCCGGCCACAGGAAGGGCGCATCAAGGCGATCGAAGCGCAAGGCCTGACGGTGATCGGCGTGGCACGGGGGGATGAATTGCTGGGCCTGCTGGCGCTCGGCGATGGTCTGCGGCCCGACGCGGTGGAGACGGTGCGCCGCCTGCACGCGCTCGGCATCGGGACGAGCCTGATCACCGGCGACAACGAGGAGGCCGCGCGCTACTTCGCCCGCGCCGCCGGTATCGCCGACGTGCACGCGCGCGTGCTGCCGGCCGAGAAGGCGACGCTGATCCGCACGCTTCAGCAGGGCGCCCGTACGGCCATGGTGGGTGACGGCATCAACGATGCACCGGCGCTCATGCAGGCCGAGGTCGGCATCGCCTTTGGCAGCGGGGCCGACATCGCCATCGAATCGGCCGACGTGATCATCCTCAACCAGCGGCTCGGTGCCGTGCTCGATGCCTACGAGGTCAGCCGGTACAGCTACCGAAAAATGGTGCAAAACGTCTGCCTGGCGTTCCTGTTCAATGGGGTCGGAATTCCGGCCGCCGCGACGGGCTTGATCTACCCTATCTGGGGGATGGTGGCCATGGCGGCTAGCGTGACGTCGATCTTCATCAATTCCCTGTGGGGTCGCGGCGCCTATTTCTTCGAGGCGATCAAAGGGGTCGGGCATCAGCCGCCGACGCCTTAAGCGCAAGGAAAGGGCATGGTCAGTTTTTGGAAAGAAGCGTGGTTTTATAGTTTCGAATTATTCAAATTTATGACCCTGTTCTACACGGTGTGGGGTCCTGGCTTTTTTGTGGCAGCCATCCTTGCCTTGCAATATCGACGTTCAACGTGGGAACGACTTTCCTCAATCCCTCCAATTCCCACACTGGGCCTCTGGCGGGCCGTGCAGGCGGGTATTGTAGGAAGTGTGGATCGAGCGAAAAGCCGCGAGGCGGCGTGGGAGCTTCTTACGAGTGGTCGCTCTATCGCCACAGCCTTTGCCTATCTGATCGCCAGCCGGAACCTGACGATCCACTTCCTGGCCATCTTTGCTCTATCGCTGGGTGCCGAGTTTGCTGTCGGGCACGCGCTGGGGGCCCTTGTAATGATCGGAGTGGTGATCTTTGGACTCACTTGGCTCCAACCGAAGCCGGTAAATGCCTTGGCTAGAGGGCCGCTGCAGAGCACACAGTTCTCCATCGGCCTGGCCATCTTCCCTTCCTGGCGAGTCATCCTGTTGTCCCCGAAAGGGTGGTGGGCCATGATAGGGTTCATCGGACAGGAGATGCGAGGCTTTGCGCCAACGCTTGCCGCGGGGATCGGGCTGGGCGGAATCATCTTCGCCGCCGGCTTACAACCTTGGTGGATGAGCTTTGCGGAGATCCTGGGCTCGGAAACCACCGCCTCTGACCTCATCAATGCCCTGGTCGGCCCGGCCCTCTCGATGACGATGTTCCTGTCGCCAGTGGGCAACCTTCCCGTCATCCACGCCCTATTCAAGACGGATGGGCTCTCCTATCCAGGGATCATCAGCTTCTGCCTGGCCAGCGCCATCCACCCCAAAGATCTGCTGATCTACGTCAGGACATTTGGCCGCAGGCAAGGTCTGAACCTGGTCGGTCTCCTGTACGGGGCGGCAGTCCTGGGCGGGCTGGGGTCTACCTGGATATATGGCCTCTTCGGTTTTCGCCCCCACCTCCCCCCGCTCGAACTGATGCATCGGCTCTTCAGCGCTTTGGGAAGCATGATCAGGTAGAGGCTTGGCACGCTATGAACTGGACATGAACCTCGAAAGGAGGAACGGCATGAGAAAGCAGACGCCCAAAACTTCCGGCCTAATCGGGTTGGCCTTGTTCCTTGCATTGGCGTTTCCTATTCTGGCCCTGGCAGAGATCAGGCAGGTTCAGATGGGCGTGGATGGGATGACCTGACCCATCTGAGCGTATGGGGTCCAAAAGGCCCTCACACGCCTGGAAGGCGTGGACACGGTAAAGGTCAGCTTGAAGTTGGCACAGGCAGACATTATGCTGAAGGAAGGCCAGCTACTCGAGGTGGAGAAGCTCAGGAAGCTCGTCGTGGATGCAGGGTTTACACCGACCTGGATCCGATTCGAGGCGGTAGGCCGGCTCACCACCAGAGACGGCACTCCCTTCTTTAAGGTCGAGAGAACGGATCAGCTTATCGCGCTTGTGGCCGATGAGCAGTTCGAGGCGCTGCGGAAGGCCGCGAAATTGGATGGCAGGCTCGTGACCATCGTTGGGATGATCCCGAAGGAGAAGAACAGGGCGCAAGTGGAGCGGTTTGAGGCCCAACAATAGAAACGGCAAACGGAAAGAGGGGCAAGGGGTTCCAATGGTGCACCATGCCAGAGCGCAGGTGGATCCGCGTTCTCGGATGGCTTGCCGTCTGCTGGCTGTTAGGACCCAGCCCGAGCTTCGCCGATCCGATTGTCGGCGTCGGGCCTACCACGCTCTTTTCTCTTGGAACAGCCGTGCGCGGCCTTGGAGTGTACACCCGGCTGAGCGAAGGTGGGAATCGCCTCACCATCTGGGAGGCCCCGGTCTTGGCGCTCTATTCCCCTCGCCGGGATCTTAACGTGGCGCTGAGTTTCCCGTATGTCTCAAAACATCTCACGCTGGAGGATGGCCGCCGGCGTGGTGCTGAGGGGGCCGGGGACCTGCGCCTCTTCGGCCTCTACCGGCTCTTTCGGCAGGACCGGCCCCATGGAACCATCGAGGCTACGCTGTTGGGCGGTCTGAAGCTTCCGACGGGCGACAGCGGGCGGCGCGATGCACAGGGGCGGCTTCCGCCCGCCCTGCAGCCAGGGACCGGCTCGGTCGACGGCCTGGTGGGGCTCAGCCTGGGTTCGATCAGCCGGCGGTGGGGCCTCTATCTCGGGACGCTGGGCAAGGTGAACAGCGAGGCGCAAGGCTTTAAAGCGGGGGATACGGTCTCCTATAACCTCACTGTTCAATATCAGCTCTTTCCGGATTGGCCGATTCCAGACCTCTCCCAGCTCAACGTCGGCCTGGAACTGGTAGGGACTACGGCAACGAAGGACAGGGTCAGCGGTGCTACCGTGTCGGAGTCCGGTGGAACCGAGTTCTTCCTGGCGCCAGGCTTTCAGTATTTCCTCGGTCCACAGTGGGCTGTCGAGGCGGCGGTGGAGGTTCCCATCAGCCGAGGCCTCGTCCGGCCCTTCGGCCTCAAGCCTGACGTGATCGTGATCTGGGGATTCCGGGGTGTGTTCTAGCCCTGAGAGGGGACTTAAGAGCTGGCTTGAGGAAACCAATCATAAGCGTGCGACAGTTTTCGTCTTCGCTTCAGCACGCCCTGTGGGCGCGTTCATAGGCGCTTACCCGAGAGGGCCTGGCGCACCAGTTCTGCCCCTTTGACCATCGCCTGAAGCTTCCCGAACGCCACCGGACGGGGCAGATGGTTCAGGCCGCAGTCCGGGCAGACAAGGAGGCGCTTGGGTGGCACGTACTGCAGCACGCGCTGGATGGTCCTGGCCACCTGTGCCGGCGTTTCCACACGGTGCTCTTGAACGTCAATGACTCCTACCCCCAACGCCTTGTCTTTCGGAAAGTCCTTGAGGGCAGTGATGTCTTTCTCCTTGAGGGCCGCAAACGCCATAAGGACCAGATCGACCTGAGCGGCTTGTATCACCGGAAGGATGGCCTGGAACTCTGAGGGAAAGATGCGTAGCCCGCGATGAGCAGTGGGATCTGGGTTATAGTTGCCCTGACAGACATGGATCGCTCGCTTGGCGCGCTTGACCCCTTGGAAGCAGGCGTTGACGGCCTTGGCGCCCCACACCTGATCGTCCGGCCGAAACCACAGGACCGGCTCGTCAAGCTGAATGACGTCGCATCCGGCGCGATCCAGCCGCCTCAGCTCGGCGTTGATGATCGCGGCCATCTCCATGGCGAGGACCTCCGGGCTGCCGTAGCACTCATCCCACACGATCCGGGCGAACATGTGGGGCCCGGTCATGGCGATCTTGACCGAGCGGGAGCTGTAGCGACGAAGGAAGCGGAGTTCCTCTACGAGACCCAGCGGCGCCGGCTGGAGCGGGTCCGTCACCACCGGCGCCGGGAGTGACGCCGAGGGGTCGAGCGGCGTGATATTGCTCCGGTCCCGAAGCTCGGCCGAGAATCCCGGGATCTTCGCCGCGAAGTAGTTGATCATGGCGTTGGGAGGGCCGAATCGGTTGTCGTCCCTGCGGAACAGTTCCCCGTCGCTGATCAGGTCGACGCCGGCCGTCTCTTGATCCTTGATAGCGCCAAGGGCGGCGATCGCTTTCGCATCACCAAAGGCCGAGGGGGGCATTGCCCCTCGCTGCACCCCCTCTTGCAGCACGGGATACCAGTCCGGCACCGAATACGACCCGACCACCGTAGTCGGCAGGATGGGGAATCTTGCTGTTGGACCCATCGCGTCCTCCTGCTTATTGGGGCGTGGCGACAAAGCCCGCGCGCTTTACGGCCTCGATCATCTGCTCGATGGTCACGACCCCCTTCTCATATGTCACGCGCGCGAGCTTGTCCTTGAAACTCACCTCTGCGCTTGTGACGCCCTTCAGCCCTTCCAGGGCCTTCTTGACCACGAGGGGTCAGGCCCCTCACGTCATGCCGTCAATTCGCAGGTGAACGACGGCGGTCTCTGAGGCTACCCCTCGCCCCAAAGCGAGGAGGAGCGATGCACCAAACCCCCAGGCGAGGAAGGTGCGTCGATCGTACTCACGCGTGGTCTTCATTTGGTCTCACCTCCATAGCTCATGTCGGAATGCTCCGCAGCGGCACCGGACATCGGCATCGTGTCCGACTCACCGGATGTGACGCGCATCAGCAGGTCGGCGGTGAAGTTCGGGAGCTGGTCCAGAGCGACGGCTCCGGCCACAATAACAGTTGCAAGCAAGAGGAATACCAGATTCAATCGTCCACCTGACATCCTGCAACTAAGCGCATTGCATCGCTTGCGCTCACGAAGGTAAAAGGCCCAGCCGAGACTGACCCCGATGATCCCCGCCGGGATGAAGATGGCCCGGTACTGCATGGTGGTCATCATGAAGGCCCCGCTGCCCAGCCCCACCACAATCACTGCGAGCGGCAGGAGACAGCAGAGTGAAGCGATGGCCGCGGACACCATCCCAAAAAATCCGGACTTCACATCTGGTATTCGCATGTCTTTCACGCCTCATATCTTCTCAAGCGCATAGGCGCCGTAAGCATAGGTCACCCGTTGCGTGATCCCGTGGCACTCAATGATATCGCCGGGCCGCACGTCATCGGGAAGGACGACGACTTCATCTCCGACGGCGCAACTCGCGGTCTTGAGCACTACGGCTGACCAGTTACCGTCTTGCTCGCTCACCCGGAGCGAGAGGCCCGCTCAGTTGGGACAGGCGATGATGTCGCCTGAGCGCGTCCCCGCCGGAAGCTCGATCTCCTGCCCGCACCCGCTGCAATGGACTGTAACCATCCTGCCTCCAAGACCTGACCGCAATGGCCTTAGCTGAGCCCGAGCAGTCGCTGAAGTTTCCCTCGATCGAAACCGACGACGATCTCGCCATCAATAACTGTGACAGGTGTCGCCCGATAACCGAGTTTCAGCAACTCCTCCAGCGCTGCCGAGTCTTCCTGAATATTCTTGTCTACGAAGGCAATCCCGTTATGAGAAAGAAACTCTTTCTCCTGGTGGCAGGACCCTCACCCCGGTTGACTGTAGACGATAATCTCTTGTGCCATCAGTGTTCTCCCTCTTGTGTTCTCTCTCGCCGCTGACGGGCGAGTCCGAGCAGTACGAGTCCGGCAAACACGACCAGGAGCGGGAAGAGCGCGTAGTCGAGATACCCGGCCCAGCCCGCCAGCCCGATCACCCCGAGCAGGGTGACCGCCAACGGGGTAAAACAGGCAACGCAAGTTACAACGGTTCCAATGATGCCGAGCCCTGCCAACCCCGACAGTTTCGTCTGCCTTTCATCTTGGGTGACTTTCTCT
>PQAQ01000030.1 GCA_003105305.1 Candidatus Methylomirabilota bacterium | reverse complement strand
GCGACCGTCAGACCGGCAAGACGGCCGTCGCCATCGACGCCATCATCAACCAGAAGGGGAAAGACGTCTTCTGCGTTTATGTGGCGATCGGCCAGAAGCGGTCCACCGTCGCCCAGGTGGTCAAGACGCTGGAAGAGGCCGGCGCCATGGCCTACACGACGGTTGTTGCAGCCACCGCCTCGGAGCTGGCACCGCTCCAGTATATCGCCCCCTACGCCGGCTGCGCCATGGGCGAGTATTTCCGCGACTCCGGTCGCCACTCGCTCTGTGTCTACGACGATCTCTCCAAACATGCGCAGGCCTACCGTCAGCTTTCGCTGCTGCTGCGGCGGCCGCCAGGCCGTGAAGCCTATCCGGGCGACGTCTTCTACCTGCACTCGCGGCTGCTGGAGCGCGCCGCCAAGCTGAACGACGAGCTCGGCGCGGGATCGCTCACGGCGCTGCCGATCATCGAGACCCAGGCCGGCGACGTCTCGGCCTACATCCCGACCAACGTCATCTCGATCACCGACGGCCAGATCTACCTCGAGACCGACCTGTTCTTCGCCGGCATCCGGCCGGCGATCAACGTCGGCCTGTCGGTCTCCCGGGTCGGCGGCTCGGCCCAGATCAAGGCGATGCGGCAGGTGGCCGGTAAGCTTCGGCTGGACCTGGCCCAGTACCGCGAGATGGCCGCCTTCGCCCAATTCGGAAGCGAGCTGGACAAAGCGACTCAGGCCCAGCTCAATCGCGGCGCGCGCATGGTCGAGGTGCTCAAGCAGGGGCAGTATGTGCCGCTTGAGGTCGAGCGGCAGATCCTGATCATCTACGCCGGGACGGCCGGCCACCTGGACGATCTGCCCGTTGACGCGGTCCTGCAGTTCGAAGCGGCGCTGTTCCAATCGGTTCAGGGGCGGTATCCCAGCATCTTCCAGGAGATTCGGGAAAAGCGTGAGCTGAGCGATGCGCTCCGGGCCCAGATGGACCAGGCGATCACCGAGTGCAAGGCCGAGTTTCTGGCCGCTCGGAAAGCGGCATAAAGACAGGCTGCAGGCCACAGCCTAGAGGCTGTAGGGGTTAGGGGCTAGGGTTGGCGACACTACGCGACATAAAACGGCGCATCACGTCGGTCAAGAGCACGCAGCAGATCACTAAGGCGATGAAGCTGGTGGCGGCGGCCAAGTTGCGCCGCGCCCAGGAGCGAATCCTGGAGGCGCGCCCCTATGCCTTCAAGATGCAGGATGTGCTGGCCAGCCTGGCGCTCAGAGCCGACCCCCAGTACCACCCGCTGCTCCGCCGCCGCGAAATCGGGAAAAAGATGATCGTCGTCATCGCTGCCGACAAGGGGCTCTGCGGTGGCTTTAACAGCAACATTATGCGCCGGTCGCTGGATATTCTTCGCACGACACCAGGCGAGACCACCGTCACGCTGGTGGTGGTCGGTCGGAAGACGCGCGATTTCTATCGGCGGCGTCCCTACACGATCCGATCCGAGCAGGTCGGCTTTTTCGATCGGCTGGCGTACGACCACGCGGCCGCATTGGGCCAGGAGTTGGTTAACGCCTACATCGCCGAGGAGGCGGACGAAATCCAGTTGATCTACAATGAGTTTAAATCGGTGGCGACGCAACGGGTCGTTGTGGAGCGGCTACTCCCGATCGAGCCGCTGCCGGCCCCGGAGGAGATGGCCGCTCTCGACTTTATCTATGAGCCGTCGCCGCAGGCGATCCTGGAGGGGCTGCTTCCGAAACATGTCGAGGTACAGGTCTACCGGGCGCTTATGGAATCGCTGGCCGGCGAGTACGGCGCCCGGATGACGGCCATGGATGCGGCGAGCAAGAACGCCTCGGAGATGATCGACCTGCTGACGCTGCAGTTCAACAAGGCGCGGCAGGAGCGGATTACCAAGGAGCTGCTCGAGGTGGTCGGAGGGGCCGAGGCGTTGCGGGCAGCCAAGGGATAGAGCGCATACAGTATAGAGCATACGGAAACGGTAAGGAGCGGACGATGAACACAGGAAAGGTTGTACAGGTCATCGGGCCTGTCGTCGATGTTGAGTTTGACCCGGGCAAGTTGCCGGCCATTCATAACGCCCTTGAGGTAAAGGCTCAACAGGCCAAGGACATCTTTTCCTATAGCGAACGGCTGGTGATTGAGGTGGCGCAACACCTGGGCGAAAGCCGGGTCCGCGCCATCGCGCTGTCCTCCACCGACGGGCTGATCCGGGGGATGGATGTCGTCGATACCGGCGCGCCGATCACAATCCCGGTCGGCCACGCCGCCCTCGGTCGGATCATGAACGTGATTGGGGAGCCGGTCGATAAGAAGGGACCGATTGACGCCAAACAATCGTATCCGATCCATCGCCCTGCCCCGGCCTTCGAGGACCAGGCGACGAAGGTTGAGATCCTGGAAACCGGCATCAAGGTTATCGACTTGCTGGAGCCGTACACCAAGGGCGGCAAGACCGGCCTCTTCGGGGGCGCCGGGGTCGGCAAGACCGTCGTCATTATGGAGCTGATCCGCAACATCGCTATGGAGCATGGCGGCATCTCAGTCTTTTCCGGGGTGGGCGAGCGCACCCGCGAGGGGAACGACCTCTGGCTCGAGATGAAGGAGTCGAAGGTCCTCGAGAAGGCGTGCCTGGTGTACGGCCAGATGAACG
>PQAQ01000029.1 GCA_003105305.1 Candidatus Methylomirabilota bacterium | reverse complement strand
CAGCGGTGGGCCATGCCGGCCTGCGATAGGGTGAATGACAGGAAGACGCCGATCGCGTAGAGCGGGATCAGGGCTGTCACACTGGCGTTGAAGACGACGATCAGCAGGCAGGCGACCAGGGCCAGGACTACGATGCCGCGCGAGTACACGAGCCGGCTGCCCTTGTAGGTCAATTGCCTCGGCAAGAAGCCGTCGCCGGCGTGCAGTGCGCTGAGGCGGGGAAAGTCGGCGAAGGACGTGTTGGCGGCCATGATCAGGATGAGGGTTGTCGCGGCGATCGTCAGCGAGATACCAGCATATCACGGCTGCCGTATACGGTTCGCGCCAGTTGCGAGATCACGGTTTCGGTCTCAGACGGGATAGCGCCGATCTGACGCGCCAAAAAGGAGATGCTCAAAAAGAGCGTCCCCAGGATCACTGCCATCCAGATCAGGGTGATCCCGGCATTTCGGCTACGTGGTTCCTTGAACGCTTGGACGCCGTTAGAGACCGCCTCCACACCCGTAACCGCAGTGGTGCCGTTCGAAAAGGCATGCAGGAGTAAAAAGAGCGTGGCCGATTGCATGGACGGTGCGATGTGGAGTACGGGAGGGTTGTCCACGACGCCTAGGCTTCCCAGCAGGAACCGTGAGAGGCCGAGCCCCACCGTCACAAACATCATGACGACGAAAAAATAGGTGGGACCGGCGAAGACCATGCCGGATTCCCTCACACCGCGCAGGTTGACCAGCATCATAAACAGTACTAACCCGACGGATAGTGTCACTCGGTACGGGAAGAGGGCTGGATAGGCCGAGGTAATCTGGGCAACACCCGACGCGATGGAGACGGACACCGTGAGGATATAGTCGGTGAGTAGCGCCGCGCCGGCGGTCTGGGCCGGGAGTTCGCCGAGATTGTCACGCGCCACGATATACGCGCCGCCGCCTCCCGGATAGGCATGAATCGTCTGCCGGTACGACACAGTCAGCATGATCAGCAGCGCGATGATGCAGAGCGCGATCGGAACGGTATAGACGAAGGCTGCGGTCCCGGCCGCAGCCAGGACGAACAGGATCTCATCGGTCGCGTATGCGACGGACGACAGGGTGTCCGAAGCAAACACCGCCAGCCCGACGGCCTTGCCGATGGTTTGATGCGGCGCATCCGCGCTTGCGAGCGGACGGCCGATCAACCTGGTGCGCCACGAGCGCGGCGGTTCGTACTCTGCAACCTGTTGGAATATCCCAGGCTCTCTCTCCTTTGTGACATCAGGCATCGGCTCCCCGCCTCCTTGATAACCGCTCCCGTCAGAGCATTGCAGCGTCATTCGTGACCCTTTCCCCTACTCATACCGTAGTGCCGCGGCGAACGCCGGGTCAAATCAAAATGCCGTTAAAATGGATGCCTGGAGCGTCAAGAAAGTGTCAAAGCGGCGGGCGAGCAGGGCGCGGTTTGACGCCGATCAGAGGGCGAGAAAGGATAGGCTTGTCACTTATCGCAGGACTCGTCGGTTACTTCGTGGTGGAGACAAGAGCGGTAATCTGCGGGCGAAGTTCACCAATCACCGTCATAAAAGAAGGAAGCACCGGCACCAGCGGGCCAAGCCACTGGTCCCAGCTCTTCTCGATGGAAGTGAGCATGGGGACTTGGAAAAAGTCATCGGGGCCCGTGAAGGTGACATTCCGAACGGCGCACTTCGCGGTGAGGAAAGCGGTAAAGCCGGCGAGGTCCATCCGGTCCTTATACGTTCCCAGCACACGCCAGAGATCATAGTAGTCACGCGCGCGGGAGCGGCACCAGCCACGTTCTTCAAGTTGCTCTGCGTGTTGCAGGATGGTACGCAGCTTCTCCGCCACAATCTCCTCCAGCGCATACACGCGGATCTCCGACTCGATTGGCTCGCCGTATTCGTGAATGAGTTTGCGTTTCAGCGACGGCTTGAGGATCCTCTCATCCACCGTGGTCTCGATCATAACGCGCGTCTGAGGCTGTCTTTGCCACGGGAAGCGAGCGCGAATCGTGAAGGCCTCCTGGCCGCCCGGGTGCGGCTCCCGCTCAGCGTACCGTTCGCAAGAGACCTCCACTGGCGCGTACTCGTCGAGCAGTCTTTCCGCCGCGCCGCACGCTTCTCGGATAGCGCGCTCCATCGCGTCACCGGTCGGAACGCCTTCCAGCCCGGAGAAGTCTAGATCCTCCGAAAAGCGGTAGTCGCCAAAGTAACATTTCTTGAGCGCCGTCCCACCCTTGAAAACGAGTGTGTCGCGGAGCGATTCCACCTGGGAGATACCGGCAAGTACCCAAGATAAGAGATAGTCTCGCTCCAGAACTTCCCACGGCAGACCTAAACGCCGACGTGCTTCCTGAAGGCGTATGCGCAGCGGCTTCATAACCTGACCTTTCCGGGAAGGTTCTCCTGGATCATCCAGCGTCGGTTGCAGGGGCCCTTGCATTGGCCAGTCGGATCGAGCTTACGATAGCCCTTGATCGGAAGAGCGGCGAGACGTTCGAGCCTGATCGGCTCAACATCCTGACTTTCGAGGACCCAACCGAGGCGCTTGGCTGTCGCCGCATCCAACTTGAGAGCGTACTCGATGATTCGTTCGACATCCAAATTCGCGCCTCGTACTCCGAACGCGTGAAGCACTTCAGCAAAGTCACCGCAGTATTGCGGCATGGACAGACCGTCAAGCAACGTCCGTTCGGGATCGGTTATCGTCACGCGCGCCTCCCCAACCCATACTCTCTGCGTTCCGAAGAATCGCTCCGGCTTGACTTGAATGAACTGATAGACGGTTGCGCCAATCGGGTAGCCGTTCTCGGCCGTGCTCGCCTTAGCAACCCGCGCACGGGGAACTGAGGTCTCCGTCGTCGTAAGAACGAAAACCTTCCTCGGCACCTGTTCAGTCAGGCCGTGGTAGTGCAGCGCCGACCAGTGCGAAACCGCAGCCGGATCGAGCAGGGCCATGGCGATCTCGAACTCATGGACCGGCGCAACGCCAGAGACCGAGGAAGAGATAGCATAAAGCCCCTTGCGCAGGCGGACCAGCCATCCCGACTTGGTAAGGTGGTGCAGCGCCTGGCACAGGTAGCCCTCTGACAGGCGCACGCCAGGAGCTAACCCTCGGGCTCTATCGACCGTAAAGATCCGATCGCCCTCAGCGGCGAGCCTCCTGACGAGTTCGACCCCATAGCGAGTGTGGATTAGCTTTTCTCTGGACATTGTTCGCCTCTGTCGAATCAGCGCTCGTTCCACCGAACTCAATGATATACATATTACGGCGGTTATTCGTTGTTGTCAAATAATGTACAGTTTTTAATATATCCACTTCATAGAATATATGGCAGCTCGCAAAATAATTTAATACAGCTCTTGACAAATATCATGTGAGCTGTATATTGTGCTGTAAACAGCTCCACAAACAAAAGGAGGAAATATGAAAGTTCTAATTCCAGCAATACGCGGTACAATGGGCGGACGACAGTACTTCACAATCTCCATTTCCCTTGCTGAGATTCCTCGTCTCTTCCGCTTTAACGACTGGGAACAGTGTACCCCAGAGTTACGCGCACAGCGCGTCCTTAACAAAAGTCGCGTACCGGACATAGCGAAGTACATTCTTGATAATGAGGACGGGTACCTCTTCTCGTCGATTACAGCGTCGTACTCGTGTGAGGTCAAATTTACGCCTATCAACGACAACTCTGATCTTGGCATGCTCGAGATGGAGTTGGAGAACCTCGAACTCATTATCAACGATGGACAACACCGTTCTGCCGGCATTGCAGCAGCACTCAAAGAAAACCCGGCGCTGGGTAAGGACAAGATCTCTGTTCTCCTCTTCCCCAAGGAGAACCTCGATCGGCTGCAACAGATGTTTACAGATTTGAATCGTTACGCTCACAAGACCTCCAAGTCCCTCGACATCCTCTACGATCACCGCGACAATCTCTCGGCTCTAACTATGGATGTGTCCGAGCAGGTGGAAGTCTTCCGTGGGATGGTGGATAAGGAAAAGATCGCAATACCCATGCGTTCACCTAAGCTTTTCACGCTTGCGACCCTCTATGACGCGAACGAAGAGCTTGTCGGGAGCAAAGCGGACAAGTGTGGTACGAAAGACTACGAGACTAGGCTTGGCTTGGCGGTACAGTACTGGACCGCACTCTCGAACGTGGTGACCGACTGGCGGAAAGCTAAGGAAGGCGACGTGAAGGCTCCGGAACTGCGCCAAGAGAAAATCAATACACATGCCGTAGTGATGCGGGCTCTCGGCGGTGCCGGGCGAGCTCTCATCGAGGAGTATCCCAAAGATTGGCAGAAGCGCCTCGAGCCCTTACGTGAAATCGATTGGCGGAAGTCCGTAGGATCGAAAGTTAACCCTCTCTGGGATAACGTGTGCATTACCGCAGGGTCCGTAGTCTCAAACCGACAAGCCCGCGTCGAGACCTTGGCCGTACTCAGGAGGATCCTGGGGGTAAGCAGCGTAGCGCGCGAACAAAAGCTGCTCGATCGTACGCGATCGAAGGTAAACAACAAGGCTGAGGCGCAGGCTTAGGAGGATAAAATGGACGACGCTACTATATTCGAACGGCTGCTCCGGGCCGAGGATGAGGCCGTAGTTGAGGAGGTGCTCAAGCGAGCTGGCTACGGACTCGAGAACGAAAGTGTCTGGCGTCCTCTGGGTGGGATGGAGAACAATTTCTCGACCGTGGGTAATCAGCAGACGGAGGCCACAGCGGCTCTCGTGGAAAAGATCATCAACGGGATTGACGCTGTTCTGATGGCTGAATGTTTTCGCGGCAACGTCGATCCGGAGGGCGCTAACGCGCCTACCACCATGGCCGCAGCCGTACAGGAATTCTTCAAGGTCCGCGACGGGCTACTAGCCAACATCGATGCGCAGCGTCGCACCGAGTTAGCCAAGAACATTCATCTTATCGCGGTTGGTGAAAAGAGTGCTCCCTGCTACTTGGTCGTCGATATGGGTGAAGGGCAGACTCCAGATTCTTTCCCCGAAACGTTTCTCTCGATCAACCGCTCCAACAAACTCAGGATCCCATTTGTTCAAGGGAAATTTAACTCTGGAGGAACTGGAGTCTTGCAGTTTTGCGGACAGCACAACATGCAGCTCATCGTCTCGCGCAGACATCCCGATGCCCCGGTCCGCCAGGAGGACAGCTCTCGCAACCTCTGGGGTTTTACAATCGTCAGGCGCATGAGGCCTTCTGCTGGGCGTCGAAACTCGATGTACGTCTACCTGGCCCCGAACAACAAGGTACCCCGCTTTTGGGCAGAGACCCTTGACGTCTTGCCGGAAGATCGCAGCAAGATTGCACCGCGACCTTATGCGTCGGGTCTCCCTTACGGGACGTGCGTGAAGCTGTACAACTTTCGTTGGAAAGCGCGCAGCATCGCAACCACCGAGGCCAGATACGAGTTGGAGCGTTTTCTTCACACGCCATGCTTGCCGTTTCGTCTGACCGAAGCCCGCGAATACAAGGCACACTACTTCAGTACTACGGTCTCCGGCGTATGGGCCACGATAGGATCTGACGATGCCCCAGAGGATTCTAAAGTCGAGGATGGCTTCCCGGCCTACGCCGATGTCGACCTCCAGGGCGTAGGCCGACTGCCCTACCGCATGGCCGTCTTTCGGGACACGGTCAATCCGCGGCACGTACCTCATGGTGTCTTCTTCACGGTGAACGGCCAGGTCCACGGGAGCCTTCCCTCAGACTTTATCTCCCGCAACCTTAAGTTTGATTACCTCAAGGATTATCTTCTCGTCTCAGTAGACTGTACTGCAATGGACCCAACTGTTCGAGAAGATTTCTTTATGGCCTCTCGCGACCGAGTGCGGAAGAACGAGGTCTATGAGGAGGTAGTGGAGCACCTGAGGGAAGCATTGAAGGACCACCCCGGTCTGCGCCAGCTTAACGCTACGCGCCGCAAAAAGGAAATCGAGAACACCCTCACCAACGAAGATGAAACCAAGAAGCTGTTCAATGAGTTGCTGAAGGCGGACCCTATGCTGGCCAGGCTTTTCGGAAGCGGCGATCGACTAATTACCAAAACCGGGCCTGGCCCGGAGCAACCCTTCAATGGGAAGAAGTTCCCGACCTACTTTCGGCTGGTGAAAGACCCAGCGGGCGGATTGGTGAAGCACTGCCCAGTAAATCTTACCTGTCGGGTTGAGTTTGAGACGGATGCCATCAATGATTACTTCAAACGACCTGACTGTCCGGGTACGATCATCGTGGAGCCTCCCAACATCATCGAGCATTCCCACCTATGGAACGGTCGCTTCACGGTTCAATTCCGTACGCCCTGGGATACCACGCCAGGGGAGCGGATCGATGTGAAGATCACCGTCGAGGACGTGCAGACGCAGACACGCAATGCGCCCTTCGTCTCCCGCTTCACTCTTCTCGCCGATGCTGAGACGGAGCGCTCGTCACGGCCAGGGAATGGTCGTGTATCACGAAGTAAACCAGGATCTAGTGTCTCTGCACCAACCTTGGCTGTCCCTGAGGTGAAGGAGATGGCCTTCGGTAAACCACAGCCATCACTAGAGGTGCGTCACGATGGAAACGATGGACTTGAGTACTTCATGAACACGGACAATGCATACCTGGTCACCGAGCTGACACGCGCGAAGGAGGAGGACAAGCCCCTAGTGAAATTCTGGTTCAAGTACGGCCTGCTCCTATGCGCTCTGGGGATGCTGAAGGAGCAACAGGAACGGGATGAGGCGAAGGCGGAGGTAAAAGAAGAACTGGACGACGAAGATGAGAATAGGGCAACCGACGAGTTGGAGCAGGTCAGTCTCTATTGTGACGGAATTGCCCGCGTAATCATCCCGATCATCCGAACCCTGTATCGGGGACCAAAATTTGCGGAGACATAGTCTCGCCCTATAAGAACGTCTAGCACCGTGGACGGTGGAATAAGAGTACCTCTGACGAGGCATCTACGGTGCCCTTAAGCTTGGCGTACCATTTACGATTTGGCACACGACGCCAAAAACGGTCTACCTGCGATCCCGCTGGTCTCCATGCTTCGAAGCCAGCATCAGCCATGGCGTTGAGATATTTCGGTAGCTGGTTATCGATGTCGGCGAAGCCAATCAACTGGACAACAAGGCCATCGTGTGTGATCACTTGCCTGACTGATGAGAACACGGCTCGGACGAGAGAAAAGTAGTTGCGCTCACCAGTTGGCGTACGACTTCCACCTGTGTAGTGACTGGCATAGTGGCCATCGGGAATCTGCGCAATCCAGTAAGGTGCCGGTGTCTCCTTGCGGCCCCGGACTTGCCAGCGGTGGTAAAGGACGTGAACGCGGGGATAAGGCGGAGAAGTAAAAACCAGACTAGGGCGAGCAGCTAGGTCTCTCAGCTTCGGTTCCTGATCGAGCCCCACGGCATTACGACAGAGCAATAGTCGTTGCGAGACGATTCGGTTACTCCTCAACCCCGCTTCATGGCACCGCGTCACGAACTCTTGGAGCCCGCTGAGCATCTGGTCGGTAAGCATGGGAAGTTTCTCTGCGAGGTTTCGTTGAGACGGAGCCTCATGATCGCGGCAGTCGAGAGCCCACTGTCCAAGCCGCAAGAGGACACACCGAGCGAATGCTCGCTGGCGACTAAATGGCAGTCTTTCAGCCATCTTGAGAGCTCGCCCCATGAGTAGCTTTACAGTCGGTGGGAGGTTTTTTACTTGTGGAAGTGGCTCAGGTCGGAAGTCGGAGAAGCAATGTGCAGTGCCATGCGCCCATTCTCGTATTCGCTCTTCATCGCACGGTGAGAGAGGCCGAGTCCTTGTATTGGCAACAAAGTGCGCTAGAGCGTTGATGTCGATACCTATCATCGACCGGCCAAGCATGAGCCCTTCAATGATAGCTGTACCACCCCCCATGAAAGGGTCCAGCACATAGTCGCCCGGCTGCGAAAAGGTCTCGATGACCGTACGGGCGATCTCTGGCGAGAACCGAGCCGGATATAGATAGAAGTTGTGTGTGCTGCCGCTCGTGAACTTCGTTGAAGTTAGCGCTGATACCACCTGGTCTAATCTCAATTTGCTGGAATGAGCTTCTGCCACTAGCCTGACCTCCGTCGCTCTCAAGCTGATCGCAACGCCACTGTCCTAAGCCAACTGGAGATGCCCAAATTGGTATGCTCCGCTACCTTAGCAATCTTTGTGTGCCGAGTAAGGTAAACGCGGATCTATGCC
Source organism: Candidatus Methylomirabilota bacterium (assembly GCA_003105305.1). GTDB lineage: Bacteria > Methylomirabilota > Methylomirabilia > Methylomirabilales > Methylomirabilaceae > Methylomirabilis. The sequence goes on along the minus strand of PQAQ01000029.1, from coordinate 324 downwards.
CTTATCGCGCTATTTTCACCTTTCTCCACTTGTAGTCCACATTAGTGCCACATCGAGACTATATCGTCAACATTTAATGTGACCCCCGCCTGATAAAATAGCCAGTTGAGTTGCTCGGACAGGTCGGGTCGACTCAGGCTTCTAGTTTAAGGATGCACTTTCTGGTAGCATGTTCATTAGCAACCGTTGCGATATCGGATGCAGCTGAGCAAGAGGCGTACGCATCGACATCTGGAGGAGCGATATGAAAAACAGATATATCGTCCAGCACTTTCGCCTGATAGGAATAATTTGGCTCGTCGTCATCGTATTGACGGCTGGAAC
>PQAQ01000028.1 GCA_003105305.1 Candidatus Methylomirabilota bacterium | reverse complement strand
AAAAAACGCCCTGGGTGCGACGGCAGCCGTAGGGTTGTTGGGGTAGTTTAGGAACATGATCCGGGCCTTCTTGAGGACCTCCGGCGGGATCGCGTCGAGATCCGGTAGAAATCCCCGTTCGCGCGTCAGCGGCATGAAGTACGGGATCCCGTCCGCAAAGACGGTTCCTGCCTGGTAGACCGGATAGCCAGGATCGGGCACCAGCACAACGTCGCCCGNNAGGTCGGGCTTCCAGCCACTCTCGCGGGTGCAGTCGAGCTTGTAGCTCGTGCCACCGGCGAACATCGTGCCGATTTCGTACACGGGGTAGCCGGGGTCGGGGACGAGTGCGATATCGCCCGGATCGACAAACGCCAAGGGGATGTGGCCGATGCCTTCTTTCGAACCGATAAGGCTCAGCACCTCGGTCGCCGGATCAAGCGTGACGCCGAACCGCTTGCTGTACCAGTCGGCCACCGCCTGCCTAAAGCTAAACATCCCCTCATATGAAGGGTACTGATGATGTCGCGGATCGGCCGACGCCTCCTGCATCCTGGCGACGATGTGCGGCGGGGTCGGCAGGTCGGGATCGCCGATGCCAAGGTTGATAATATCCATCCCGCGACGGATCGCGTCCTGTTTCATGCGATCAATCTCAGCAAAGAGATATGGGGGCAGCTTCGAAAGCCGCTGTGCTACGTTAAAGGGATTTCCCATGCCTGTCGTCTCCTCTCGGATTCGCGATCAGCCGGTCGTCAGCTTTCAGCGATAACCGTATTGCGCAGCCGGCCGATCCCTTCCACCTCGATATCGATCGTATCGCCGGGCCGCATCGGACCGATTCCCGACGGGGTACCGGTCGTAATGACATCTCCCGGATACAGGGTCATGACCGAAGAGATAAAATGGATCAGGTACGGCACCTCAAAGATCAGATTATTGATATTCGACTCCTGTCGGATCACACCGTTCAGCAGCGCCCGGATGACGCCATCGGAAAGATCCAGGTCGGTTTCGACCCATGGACCGAACGGGGCGAAGGTGTCAAACGATTTTGATCGGGTCCACTGCCCGTCCCTACGCTGTAGGTCTCTGGCGGTCACATCGTTCACACAAACATATCCCAGAATGTAACGATGCGCCCTCTCGATCGGTACGGCCCTCGCGGTCCGCTTTACGACGATCCCCAGTTCTGCCTCGTAATCCAACCGCCCGCACGACTTCGGATAGATGATCCGACCACAATGAGGGAGCGTAGCGGTCGAGGGTTTCAGGAAGATAATCGGCTCATCCGGAGTTTGCAGCCGCATCTCCTCGGCGTGATCGCGATAGTTCAGGCCTACCCCGATAATCTTTGTAGGATCAGTCGGCGCAAGAAACCTGATCCGCTTTAGCGGATGCGATCGGTCCGTGACTGTAAACTTTCCGAAGATGTCGCCGTCGATCTCCCGAACGACAGACTCCTCGATCGCGCCGTACTTTGGTTGCTTGCCAACAATGAATCGTACAATCCGCATTGCTGTAACCTTTGCCAATCAGAGATTTAGGCTAAAGGCTAAAGTATTCGGCCAGCCCTTCACCGCGCCCCCAGTCTATCCACTTTCACCCTATCTGCCCTGGCCCTTAAGTCCCAGCACATCCTGCATATCGTACAGGCCGGACGGACGACCGATAATCCAACGGGCGGCGCGCAACGCGCCGCGGGCGAAATTATCCCGACTGTGGGCTCGGTGCGTGACCTCGATCCGCTCCCCACCGCCTTCAAACAGTACGGTATGGTCGCCGACGACCTCACCGGCTCGCACCGCATGGATAGCGATCTCGTCTTTGCCGCGTACGCCGACCATCCCTCTTCGACCGTAGACCCCCACTTTATCCAGGTCTCGGCCCAGCGCTGCGGCGATCACTCGCGCCATCTTCAGCGCGGTCCCGCTCGGGGCATCCTTTTTGAGGCGATGGTGGGTCTCAACAATCTCCACGTCATAGCCGTCGCCCAACACCGGGGCCACTTCGGCAAGAATCTTAAATACGAGATTGACGCCGATGCTCATATTAGGGGACAGTACACACGGAATAGACGCACTCAGCTCCTTAATCCTGTCCAGTTGGACTGTGTCACATCCGGTCGTTCCCACCACGACGGGAACCTTTGCCTGAGCCGCTGTGGCCAGATGACTGATGGTGGCCTGCGGCGCGGTGAAGTCGATTACCACCTGTCCTTCACTCACCACCGCACCCAGATCGCCGGTAACCGGAACGCCCAACTTCCCGATCCCCGCCACCTCGCCGGCGTCCTGTCCGATGCTGGCGCTGTTCGGCTGTTCGACGGCCCCAACCAAGATAAAATCGTCCGACTGGCGGATCATGGCAACGATTCGCCCACCCATCCGTCCAGCCGCACCACAGACAATCGCGTATATCATCGAACAGTCCAGAAATAGGGTATAGGGTGTAGGGTATAGGGTGTAAAGCTCACGAGAGCAGACCGTAGGCCCGCATAGCAGCCTTGAGCCGGTTCAGGTTGGGCTCGCTCATTGGGCAGAGCGGCAGCCGAAGCTCGCCGCCAATCATCCCCAGCAGCGCCATGGCTGTCTTGACCGGGATCGGGTTGGTCTCGTAGAACATCGCCTGGCAGAGCGGGAAGAGCTTCAGGTGGATCTCCCTGGCGCGCTTCCAGTCGCCGCCGAGGAACGCATGAGTCAGATCGGCCACATCGCGCGGGACGAGGTTGGCCACCACCGAAATGACACCCCGCCCCCCTACCGCCAGGAGCGGGAGCGTCAGCGTATCATCCCCCGACAGAAACGAGAGCCTGTCTCCGCACAGAACGATATCCTGAGTCATCTGTTCCAGGTTACCGGTCGCCTCCTTCATGCCGACGATGTGCGGATGGTCTGCCAGCGCTGCCAGTGTTTCCGGCAGCATGTTGATCCCCGTCCGTCCAGGAATATTGTATAGGATCAGCGGCAGCTCGGCCGCATCGGCAACGGCGCGGCAGTGCGCGACGAGACCCGCCTGTGTCGGCTTGTTGTAGTAGGGGAGAACCAGAAGAGCGCCATCCGCTCCCGCCTGCCCGGCATAGCGCGTGAGCTCAATCGCCTCCGCCGTGCTGTTCGAGCCGGTTCCGGCGACGACCGCAATGCGCCGATTGACCGCCTCGATCGTCAGCTCGATCACCCGCCGGTGTTCGTCATGGCTGAGCGTCGGGGACTCTCCTGTCGTCCCACACGGAACCAGGGCATCGGTGCCGTTGTTGATATGAAACTCCACCAACGCACGGAAGGCCGGCTCGTCGATTCTCCCATCTTTGAAGGGGGTCACCAACGCCACCA
>PQAQ01000027.1 GCA_003105305.1 Candidatus Methylomirabilota bacterium | reverse complement strand
ATTGTATGCTCTGATTAATAACATCCCCTAACGATCAAGAGTCAAAGAGGATTACGGTAAGCTAAGGCCTTTTCCGGGATGTGCAGGAAAGGATTGACGGCCTCAAGCTTCTCGAACCGCCGCCGATCCTGAAAATCTTCGCTCCTCGTAGCCCGATTCTTCGCGCATCTTCTCTGCAAGGAACTGTCCAACGAAACGGGCACGAAGGTCACTGCTCGTCGGTTGTCACTCATATTAAGGGGAGCACTTAATAGATTGCGCTCTTGCCCCTTATCTCAAGCAACCTCCCCCTTTGGAAAAGGGGGATTGAGGGGGATTTCCTGAGCGCCCAAATCCCCCCTCGCCCCCCTTTATCAAAGGGGGGGATTATAAGCAGCTTCCCCCTTTATGAAAGGGGGGTGTAAGCGATTGTATGCTCTGATTAATAATTACCGGATGAAAACCAGGTGCACACAGTTCAGACGTGCAGGCGGTCGTGCGCGAGGCGTCTGATATTTCGCGCCGTCATGAATGCGCGCAACGTCCACCTGAAGGCGGGGGCGGTGTCCGGGTTGGCCATGAGTCCCGGCACCCACCCCACCTCCGTCAAAAAGCGGTGCAGTTGCTCCCGCCGGCTCCGGGAGAGAAAGGCCAACAGCACCCCGTGCGTCCCCAGCAACCGACGTTTGTCGGAAAATCGCCCGACGCCGAACGTCTCGTTATGGTTCAGCGCAAAATACACCTTCGCCAAACATGAGGGCGGCCTGTGAATCAGTCCTGTCCAGATGTCCATGGCGAGCGGTCGGATCTCACGTGATGTAAAGGCGTGCGTCCGAATGAAGTCCGCCCAATAGGCGACGGAATCGATGACGCCGGCCTGAAAATGCCGGATGAACGACTCGTGCACACGATTCTCCTCGGCGTCGATCAGACGCGACGTCTTTACCCCCGCCTCGGTGGCCTCATAGCGCTGGACGGTGCCGTGGGGAGAGTTGCACAACATCTCGACGGGAGCGACGAAATCCAGAAGGTACGGATAATCCGGTTGCGCCTCGTTCAGATCCGGTCCAAAGGCGCTTTTCGTGATGTTGGGAGGCTGCGCATTCAGATACCGAATCAGTCCAAGATAATATCCGTGCAACTGGATGGTCGGCAAGACGTAGGCTAGATTGTCCTGGATCGTGCCGCGCCAGCCAATATCAACGATGCCGACCTTCGTGTGCGCTCCGGGAAGTCCGACCGATGCCAGGTAGGATAATAACCGAGTCCTCTTGTCGGCAAGCTCGCGATCGATTTCCGCCTTCACCCACTCGTCCGCCAGCCAGGCCCGGACCCGCGCATCCTGCCACGGATAGACGATCTCTTGATGCAGTTCGACACCGTATGAGGCAGCCTTATCCGCAAAACGTGACGACTCGATATCCAGAGAGGTCAAGAGCGCGTGCAACGACTGCGTACTGTACTGATTCCAGATCCGCATCAGCTCCGCACAGGACCATGTCTGAAGCGATCCGGCAAATGTCGACATCCGGCTGGCTTCGAGCAGGATGCCTTCGGGGACCTGACAGCCGAGCATGCCGATTTCAGCGGCACGCCTGTACAGGGTCAGGAACAATTCCCCTTCGCGGGTCAGGAAGAAGAGCTTGTCGACGCCGTCCGCCACCGCCCGTTCCATCACATGCAGGATGAAACTAACAAAACATAACGACGCCCGGCGACCCAGTTCATACAACTGAGCCGGCAAGGACCCGTCGTCATGATGCCCGTCTTCACCGGGACCGCACACAGAACGAACGGCCGAACGGAGCAAGCGATCCCTGGCGTGGAAGCCCTGTTCGCGCTGTTGACGTTGCCGGTGCTCCTCCTCGGGCAGGTAGTGAACGGCCGTCATGCCGATCTGCCTGGGCAACTCGACGTCGGCCCATTGTTGATCTCCTATGTGCAGGTGTCTGTGCGGCGTAATCCCCAACGTCTCATGCAGACGACGAAAGAGCCTCCCGGACTTCTTGTTGAGTTTCACGTCGCAGGAGGCGATCCCATCCGTTATCAGACCATCCATGTCATGAAATGCCAGCAGTTCTTTGACCGCCCCCGAGGGGAGGTAAAAGTCGGTGACGAAAAGGGTCTTGCGGGCGCGAAACCCTTCGAGTGTCCGCCTGATCGACGGATCGACATACGAGACATACCGTTCCTGCTCCAGCTCGATCTGCTCCAAGGCACGATAGAGCTGCGCGGCCTCTTCCCGACTGGAATCGATCGTGAGCCCGGCAAGCGATAACCAACGCTCATACACGTCACAGTGCGTATACTCGTCGTCAAACCCGAGCCGCTGACTTTCCTCCGCCAGCTCCTTCTCCGCCTGCTGCCGAAGCCGAAGCAACACCCACGGATCCCTATGCCGGTCAGGCAGTTGCCGACCGTGCCGGAGCATGACGTAGCGACAGACGTGTAACTTCACCGCATCCGGATGACACCGTCGGCGAAGCAGCGTGTCCCAGACGTCTACGGTCATCAAGTCAAAATCGGCGGACCGATGGACCTCTTTTTCTTCAGGCATGGGGTTCTCTCGCAAGCCGGCGAATGGCCCGATAGCCGCTGCGCACAACGGTTCGAATACCCGGCGGCAGAAACGCGAGTCGTCCACGATCAACGGGAGTCAGCGTGGATACGCCTCGTCCATCGAATCCGTCGTTCGCGGATTGCTCGGCGACGACTGGAGGATGTCGGTACATCGGCTCGAACGCCCTCTCAAGCAGTCCTTTTCCCTCCAGTAGACCCTCCACCAACTCCAGAAATTGCGCGAACCCCTTCTCGACCGGTCGCGTCGCCATAAACGCGATCCCCGCCCGGCTCATGGCGGCCGTCAACGACGGGTCGCCCAGGATCCTGCACAGCCCCTCGGCCAACGCCTCCGGTGTGGGATCACAGAGCACGATCGCGTCATGCGGACAATCATACAGATTGTTGTCCCGATACAGTTCCACGACCGGGAGACCGGCCGCCATCATCTCGAACGGAATTCGGGACGGATTGGAACTGCTCAGACACAGACCGACCGTACACCGATTATACAGGCGATTACACTCCTGCAGCCCCAACATGCCGAGGTGCTGATGATCGAACCAGATATTGCCCGGCTCCCTCGTGCCGTACAGGTAGATCTTCACGTCGGGCATCCGATGCTTGACGATGCCCAGGGCCTCAAGACCCAGCAGGGCGCAGCGCCGGGTTTTCTCCGGCTGAAACACGAAGCAGACGGCACGTTCTTTTCTGATGTCCGGCAGCCGTCGATAGGTGTCCAGGTCGGCGCAGAAATCAAAGGAGGCCCCATGGACATCGAACCGGTCCTTCAGCTTCGTGGGCAACCATCGTCCGATACAGATCGGGTGCAACCCGTATCGATAAGAGTTTTGCGCCATCAGAAAGCCGTCGCCCACAGGATTGAACCAAGGCTCATAATCCTGGATGAAATAGCCCTTGATGCACGGAAACAGCAGGTCCCTCACGAACTTCGCAGAGTACCAGATGGTGGCGAAGACGAGATCGGCCGGGCGCACATCCGACCAGCCGAGCCGGACGTCCGCAAATTCCAAGCCGAACATTCGTCGGATATCATGCCTCACTTCTCTTGACGACAAATACTGATTATCCTCAAGGTACAGGATGCACTGGTAACCTTGGCGTTGCAGGAGATCCGCGTGTTGCAGAATCGTGCGGTGTCCCCCCGATCCCTCCAGCAGCGTCGGCACCAACCAGGCAATCGTCGCCATCGATGGTATTAACCTCTGCTCATGAGACTACGGTTCACGGCGTACGGGGTCAGCATCCGGTATAGAGCGCTCGCGCTTCGCTTCCGGAAGCTCACGTTGCAGTTCTGCGATCTGCCGGTCGCGGTCGGCGATCGCCTGGCCCATCTGCTGCATGGCCGCCCAGCGCTCCTCCACCATCTGCGCCTGCGCCGCAATGGTCTCGTCCCGGTCGCGGATCATGGCCTCCATGCGCTGCATGGCCGCCCAACGCTCCTCAATCAATGTCGCCTGTGC
>PQAQ01000026.1 GCA_003105305.1 Candidatus Methylomirabilota bacterium | reverse complement strand
CGGGACACCGGTCCGCATGAAGGTCCTGGCCTCCCGGTACGGCTCGCCGTTCCACAGGGCCCGAAATCCCCCCGCGCCGATCGTGCCGAAATCGTGCCGTTCCTCCCAGATCCCGCAACACGGAGAGACCGATTCGTTGGCATTGATCGCCGCCGACATCCAGAGCCAGTCGCATGCGCCGGACGGCGGGCGCTGCGGCGCGGGCGGAGACCCGGTTGGAGCCCCCGACTCGGCCGGGGCGTACAGGTTGAACTGCGGGATGGTCGACACCCAGTCACGATACGCCTCCTGCGCGACCGCCACATAGGGCGCGCACAGTTCGAGCTCAACCCCCATCTCCTCGGCCCTGTTCCTGGCCTGTTCGATCTCATGTTCGTTGTGCCGGAAGACCAGGAACCTCCAGACGATCCTCGGGCCGGCCGAACCCATCCGCTGCTTCGCCGCCGACATCATTTTCATGTTGCCCAGGACCCGTTCGAGTCGCCCGCCGACCCGGTACTGTTCGTACGAGACCTGCGACAGCCCGTCCGCCGAGATGATCAACGTGAACAGGCCGCTCGCCACCAGTCGTTCGATCTGCTCCTCGGAGAGGGCGAAATCAAGATTGGTGCTCACCACCGATACGATCCGATATCGCGCCATGTATTCGAGCATCGACACGAGGTCGCGGTTGATAAACGGCTCGCCCCAGTTATACAGATCGACCCAGAACAGGTACGGGCCCAGCTCATCCATCAGGCGCTTGAAGCGGTCGAGCGCGAGGTTGGCGGATGAACGCAACTGACTGCGCTGGCCGGTGGGGCAGAACGGGCAGCGGAGGTTGCAGTAGCTTGAGGGATCCAGGTTCAGCGCGTAGGGGCGGCCAAGGAGTCGTACGCTCTTCCGTATGCGCTGACATCTGACCAGCAAAAAGTTGGCATAGGCCCTCCAGGTCTTGTCCTGCCAGGTCGTGATCGGCGTCATGATCGGGCGATTCCTCAATACTCCGAATGCGACAGATTCACGCCGGTCTGCAGAGCGCGCGCTCAACCGTGCGCAGCGTATTCGCGACAAAGACGTCCCGCGCGAACTCGCGACTCCGCGCGATGGCGCCGTCAGCCAGGCGCTGCCTCAGATGTTCATCCCGGATCAGCATGAGGGAATAGCGTTTCAAGTCCGTCAGCGTGCTCCACAGAAATCCGCTTCGGCCGTCCTGGATGATCTCGACCTGCCCGGCCCTGCCGATGACCACGGGCACACATCCCGCCGACATGGCCTCGACCGTGGACATGCCGAAGTGCTCAAACCGCTCGGGGGCCGTCGATTCGTCCTCCTCATAACCCGTCGCGTGCCAGTACAAGGCGCTGGCGCGATACAGCTCCTGGAGCCTGGCGAAGGGGATATTGGTCAGGATCGAGATCGGATACCCCGCGCAGCTCTGCTTCAGGCGCTCAAGGTAGGCCTGGTGGATCTTCCCTGTGTGCGTTCCGCCGACCAGGATCAGCTCCCAATCCCGGAGCCCCGCGTCGCACATCGCCTTGAAGGCCTCGACCATCTCAAAATGTTTTTTATTGTGGTGGCCGTCGAAGAAGCGACCCACGCTCAGGATGGCGTTTCGCTTTGTCCCGTTCCCGCCGGAGGCGCTGTCGACAGGCGGATAGAGCAGCTCGCTCTCCCGGTTCCAGTAGCGTCTGATCCAGCGCTGCGTGTACCGGGAGACGGCCCAGATGGTTTGGTAGCGGTCCAGGCGCAACTCACTGGAGAGCAGTTCAATCTGGTTCTGCAGTCGCGTGTCGACGTCCGGAATGCATCTCGATAGCAGCCAGTGAATGGGATCAAACCCGTTCGTCGAGCGCGCCCACCCCAGCATGACGCCGAGATCCCGCGCGTCGGTCGAGGATCCGTCGGCGGCCGGGCAAAAGGTATCCGCAAGGATTTCGGCCTCGATGAACTCCCGCTGCGCCAGGCGCCTCGGGATCGGGACACGGATACGGCGAAAGTGGTGGCGCGACAGGGCGGGCAGCGTCTCTACAACCTCCTCGCCGCCGATTCTCAGGCGGATCTGAGGCGGCGCAGCGTCGGGGGTTCGATAACCTCGGACCGCCAACTCCAGGGCAAGCGGATGCGTGGACTTCGGAAGCGGGACCTGGAGTTTGGCGTGCGGTCCCGTCCACCACAAGACCGTCCCCTGATATCGGTCGGCGGGATAGAATCCCTCGAGGGGATAGCCGTACCGAAATCGGCGGAACAGAAACCCCTTCAGCTTCCTTTTGAGCGGGGGGCCGCCGTCGAGCCTGATCGGAAAGTACACATAGAGGATGTTCCGCCTGCACATAGTCGGAAGGATGGCCCCGTGCGTGGCGTTGATGAACAGATCGTAGTCTTTGGTGAAGGAGGGCGTCCGCTCCATGATGTTGATGACCTTGACATCAACCTTCCCCAGATCCACGTTAATGCGATCCTCGATCAGCGATCTCGATATCCGCTCCGGGCCGATGAGATCCACCCGATAATAATGGCTGAGCGCCTCGGCCATCGCTCCCGTGACCTTCTCGCCGCCGCCCAGCGTTGACAGCCAGTGGTTGTAAATACCGATTCTTATCATCATGATGTCCTTAGCGCCGCTACCGGCCCTTTCGACTGAGCCGTACCGCCACGCGCTTCAGCGCCG
>PQAQ01000025.1 GCA_003105305.1 Candidatus Methylomirabilota bacterium | reverse complement strand
TGTCGTAAATTGGTTTTCGCAACAGTTGTGATGGGTTTTGTGGCTTCGGTACTGCCCGGCCCTGTGATGGCGAAGGATGCTGTAGCCAACCACATGGGTAAGACGGAACGCCAAACGCAAGCGCTCAAAGAACCCAAGGCCGGTAGCACATCGGATTCAAGGGAGGCAACCGAAAAAAAGAAGAAGATCGTAAACCTCAAGGATGGTGCGCTAGACTGTGGCGGCCGTGGCGCGACACGAGGGGTCGACGGCAGATTTCATTGCAACTAAAAGAGGAGAGGCCGAACGCGAAGGAGACGTGCGGTTGACATGTATGGACTGCATTGGGTGAAGACGATGCTGGCACCCGTGACCAGTCCTTTGCAGACCGACCTCCGCTTCGGGGTGTAGTTCCCGGATAGCGTCACCCTTGTCTCCATGGTGGACAGTGGAAGACACTGGATCGCCAACTTCGGTCCGGCACCTGTCCCGTTTTACCGCAACGCCACTCTGTCGGGGGCGCCGCCTTTTACCTGTCTTCCTTGCTACCTCACGCTCACCTACCAGTTCAATGGGAGCAAGCCGATAGGCACCTACTTTTCTTCCGCGCCTCTTGTCGTGCCGGGTAGCGAACCGATGATAAGGCCAATCGGACCGGAGTGGCGGCCCAACCCTTCATCTTTAAGTCCACGACCTTTCAATCGGGCGGCAGTAATTCCATGTAACTGTTACAAAAAGGTGACCGTTGAAAACCGCGTACCGCGCGATACGGAATGGGCGTCAAGAACCTTCCATCAAAAACTCGCAGGCCGGGAAACGGAAAGCGATAAAGAGGCTTAGACAACAACCCCTCATATCAGGTGTGGGTACTCTAATGTCCCCACGACCCAGATCTACACACGCGTCTCTCTGGTGCACCTGAGACGGCCGACAACCGCTACCACCCAAGGGTGTAACAGTCGATCAACGCAGCAGGTACTGTACCCGACGCCAAGAAGAAGCAGTTGCGCTGCTTACCTCAGAATAGCCTGCGGGTAAAAAAGGCTTGACAGATTGTGAACGATGGGGCAAGCTAAGAGGTCTTTGAGGTCTGGAGGGCTGCCCGATCCGACTGAAGGGGCTCGGCAGCGTCTTGTGCCGGTGGTATGAACGAGCGGGAGCAGTTCGTCCGGGGTACGCTGATGGGCGCGCTCGGCCTTGTTGTGGCCGGGCTCGTCGTTTTTGGCGCCTTCGGGAAGTGGGACTGGGCCTTGGGCTTGGCCACCGGCGCCCTTGTCGGCCTGTTTAGCTTCGGGCTGATTGTTTCGACTGTGGTTCGTCTCACGGAGCGCTCGGCGTCTCGATCGCGTGGTCAGCGGTACTGGTGGATTCGATCTATCCTGAGACTCCTCGGAGTCGCCATCATCGTTTTCTTCGTGATCGTCTACTTGCCCGTCAATCTGATCGGGATGGCGCTCGGCTTACTCACGGTTCAGCTCGGGATGGGCGGATATTTTATCGTTCGTTCGTCGTTTTTGCACCGCAGCACGACCGGTATGGAGGATCGGCAGTTATGACGAAGGATCGCATGCGGCTTGTCGCAACTGCGGCCTGCTTCCTTGGCGTCGCGCTTTTCGTGGCCTGCCCCGTCTGGGCCGCCGAGGAGGCGCATGGAGGAGGGGAGCAGCCCGGAATCATCAACCTGAACCTGACGCTGCTCATTCAGGTTGTGAACTTCCTCATTTTGATCGCTGTTCTGTACAAGTTTTTGTTCAAGCCGCTCACCGAGTTTCTGGCGACCCGGGCCGATGGCATCAAACGTTCCCTGGAGGAGGCCAAGACGGCCAAGGAGGCCGCTGCCCAGGCGCAGAAGGAGTACGAGGCGCAGATTCTTGCGACCCGTCGAGAGGCGGCCGCGATGCGGGAGGCGGCGGTACATGAGGTGGAGGAGGAGCGGCAGCGGCTGCTCAAGGCCTCGCGCGACGAGGCCGCCCGTCTGGTCACTGAGGCCAAAGCGCAGATCGAGCAGGAGGTCAAGAGAGCGAAGGCCGAACTTCGCCAAGAGGTGGTCGATCTCTCGCTGGGGGTTGCGGAACGCGTCATTGCCCGCAGCCTCACGACCGATGATCAACGCCGTCTGGCGGAGCAGGTGGTCGCTGAGATCGGGAGCGGTCGGTGAGGGCTGGCGGTCTCTCCAGGCGATATGCCAAGGCGTTGGCGGACGTTGCGGCCGACCAGGAACTGCTGGAGGCGGTCGGACGCGATCTTGGCACGGTTGTCGAGACCATGAAGCGGACTCGCGAAGTCGCCCCCTTTTTTGCCAGTCCCGCCGTCCCGCTGACCGATAAACGACGCGTCCTGCAGACGATTGCGGAGGGGACCGGCGTTAAGCCGCTCACCGCCAAATTCCTGAATTTGATTCTAGACAAACGACGGCTTCAGTACCTCGCAGAGATTGCGCTCGCGTATGAGGAGCTGACCGACGAGCGACTGGGTCGCGGCAAGGCCACCGTGACCTCCGCCGCCCTGCTGCCGGAGCCGATCATTCAAGGGCTTAAGGAGCGCCTGCGGTCGGCGACGGGGAAGGAGATCTATCTGGAGGCCCGTGTCGATCCCTCCATCGTGGGCGG
>PQAQ01000024.1 GCA_003105305.1 Candidatus Methylomirabilota bacterium | reverse complement strand
TCCGATCGAGCGGCAGGCTCTCGTCGCGCCATCTCGTTCACGTAGGCGACGGCCTCCAATCTTGAGTGCACCTTCAGCTTGCTGAAGATATTCTGGATGTGATTTCTCACCGTGGTCTTACTGATAAAAAGCTGTTCGGCGATAGCCGCCGTTGTCGCGCCAGTCCGCATCAGGGTGACGATCTGCAGCTCTCGCCGAGTGAGTTCACCGACGGGAGAGACGTTCTTTTCAGTCATCGCGAGTTGACTCTGAGCCAGTTGTTGCCGAACAAGTACCTCAAGCTGGTGCGATGCCGTCACGTCACGGAAAAGATGGACGACGGTCGGTGGCTGGTTATCTTCGCTGGGAAGGGCAACACAACTGACATCGATCCACAGCGGTTTGCCCGTCCTCGTCCGCGTCGCCATCTCAAAATGCTGAATCAGGTCTCCGCGACTCATGGTCATCTTGAGCGGACAAGGCCACTGACAAAGTTGATTACCGTTACTATCGCGGCCGTTGAAAAATTCGCCGCACTTCTGTCCGACGACCTGTTGTGCAGACGCTTCCAGGATCTTTTCGGCGGCGGGATTGCAAAACAAGATTTCTCCGGTCGGCGCACTGACAAATACACCGTCAGCGGTCTCAGCGAACAATCTAAAAGCGGCTTCACGCGGCTCCAGGGGCGGTGCGCCAACGGACGCGCCCTGCGAACCCTTTTCATCAACCCCAGGTCGATGCTCGCATTCCTCACCCGTACGCTGGGCCCCCGCCTCACTGCGAGGCCCGTCGTCAGACCGGCGGGCCGGTCGATGGATTCGTCCCGAATGTTTCGATCCGTTACCTAGGTGTGCCATGAGTTTACTTTACGATGTGGCAACAGGACTGTCAAGTTGAAAAGAGACCTGCGCTGGCGGTCGGAAGAAAACCCTTGACAGGGAGATGCGGTTATGCAATAGTGACGCCCGACCTGTAGATCTACGTCCTACTGCAAGTCCCCCGAAAGGTCGGGGAACCCGCGTACACCGCGAGGATCGTCTCATTGGGGCGGAGGGATGCCGGCGCCCCGCATCAGCAAAGCGCTCTGAGTTCGAGGGCGCGGTAGTCAACCTTCAAGAAAAGAGCAGAGGGAGGAGGATCATGGCACAAAGAAGGTGGTGGGTCCGTGGTGCGGTCTTGGGCAGCGCCCTGCTGCTTGCCCCGGTGGGGGCATGGGCCGACAAGCTCACAGAGCTTGAGCAGGCATTTGACGCGCAGCAGAAGTCGCTGCAGCAGTTGCAGCAAGAGATGCAGCGGCTGCGGCAGGAGCGCTCCACGCAACAGGAAGAGGTGACCAGGCGCGTGATGGAGGTGGAGAAGAAGGCTGCCGAGGCTGCGGCTTCATCGCTCCAAACCGGGTTTGATCCATGGCCGGGAAAGGGGTTCTATCTGAAGTCGGCCGACGGTCAGCACCGGCTGAACATCGGCGGCTACGTACAGACCCTGGCGCAGGTCGAGGCGTCGCGTAACGAAGAGGAAGTCAATGCGGCGGACAAGACCGCAGCGATCGGTCGACACCGGCCCAGCACGCTCAAGTTGCAGCGCGTCCGAGTCATCTTTGACGGCACAATCTACAGAGACTTTGGCTTCCACATCGAGCCGGAGTTCACGGCCGGCGACATCGGCACCCGGATCGAAACCGGTTTTGTCAGCTACGCCTACGCCCCCTGGGCGAAGGTCACCGTCGGGCAGATGCGGCACATGTACAGCCTTGAGGAGACGATGGCCACCCAGGACCTGGATTTCGCCGCCCAGCGGTCGTTCGTCGTCAGGGCGCTCGCCCCGGACCTGCAGATGGGTATCTTGCTGTCGGGTGGTTCGTCACTCGTCAATACACCTGTCACCTGGGCATTCGGTATCTTTAACGGCTGCGGTCGGGTCGATCAGTGCCCCGGCAGCGTCGACAACGACGGCGACAAGGAATATACGGGTCGCGTCACCGCTTCGCCCGCAATGCCTTTTGGCGCGCTGACCGTCGGCTTCAACGCCGACTTCCGCACGTTCAACATGGTGCGCGGTAAGGGCGCGACCGAGACCAACGGCGTGACCGTGCCCGTTGCTGGAACCAAGTTCCACCGCTTCAACCCGGTGAGCACGCTGGGCGATAAATTCGGAGGCGACGGCAACGGAACGAGCTCGAACGGCTTCCTGATCAACGGCGACCGCGTTACCACCGGCGCCGATTTCGTGTTCGATCTGTATCCGTTCATCCTCAAGGGCGAGTTCCATTATGCCGACCAGGAGCGCCACGGATTGGGTGCCGGCGGCTCGAATCTGACCGACCTTCGCATGATGGGCGGTTATGGGACGATCGGCTATTGGATCTTCGGCAGCAAACTGAAGGGCCTGCTGGCCAACGGCCGCTACGAGCACCTGCGGGTTGAGGACACCAGCGGCAACTTCACGGCGGCGGCCGGAACGAACGAACACACCTTGACGGTTAAGGCCGGCACGCTCGGCCTGACCTGGTATGCCAATCCCAACGTCTTCGTACGGGCCAACTATCTCTTGACCGACGTCATGCCCGGGCGGAACTTCGTTGGGGTCAGCAATGTCACACAAGGCGAACTGGCCCATCAGGGGATTGCAGAGCTGATGGTCAGGTTCTAATCGGATAAA
>PQAQ01000023.1 GCA_003105305.1 Candidatus Methylomirabilota bacterium | reverse complement strand
TGCATCGGCGAGGTGTGCGTCCGCAGGAGCATCGGTTTGTCGACGTGGGCGCTGGTCGGATCGATCCAGAAGGTATCCCACATCTCTCTGGCCGGATGATCCTCCGGAATGTTGAGGGCCTCGAAATTATAGTAGTCCCACTCGACCTCCGGACCCTCGATGACCGCGAACCCCATCTCTGCGAAGATTCGGCAGATTTCGCGGATGATCTGAGTGAGGGGATGCAGGCGGCCTACGGTCGGCCATCGCCCCGGCAGTGTCACGTCGATGCGGTCTGCCGCCAGCACCTCATCGCTCGGGATCAATTCGAGGGCGGCCCGTCTGGCCGCGATCCGCTCCTCAATCGCCTGCTTGATCTGGTTGGCTAACAGACCGATCGCCGGCCGCTCCTGCGGCGGGAGCGTGACCAATTGCCGGAGAATCGCCGTCAGTCTCGCCTTGCGGCCGAGGAACTGCACGCGCGCCTGCTCGAGCTGGGCCGGGTCAGCGCTCTGATCAATCCGCTCGAACGCCGCCGCCTTCAGGTCGTCCAGTTCCTGTCGCAGCCCCTCCACGTCTCCCCCACAACAACATGCCCCGACAGCCGTCGGGGCATGTCTTCATCAACCATGTCGGATCCTCACGCCGCCAACTGCTCCCGCGCGGTCTCCGCCAATTTGGTGAACGCCGACGGATCCTGGATGGCCAGATCGGCCAGAGCCTTCCGATCCAACGCCACGCCGGCCTTTTTGAGGCCGCCCATCATGGCGCTATACGACAGCCCGGTCAGGCGAGCCGCCGCATTGATCCGTATGATCCACAGGCTGCGGAAATCTCCCTTGCGGGCCTTTCGATCGCGATAGGCATACCGCTTAGCGCGATCAACGGCCTCCTGCGCGCTCCGATACGCCTTACTCCGTTTTCCAAAGTAGCCCTCGGCCTCTTTGAGGACCCTGTTTCTGCGACGTCTCGTCTTGAATCCACCTTTTGCGCGTGGCATCCTCTCCTCCCCGCCTCCTCACTTCCCCATATAGGGGATCAACCGCTCCATCCGGGCCGTATCTTCTCTCGATACCAGACTCGGCTGGCGCAGATTTCGTTTTCGCTTCCTGGACTTGCCGGTCAGCAAGTGGCTCTTGGCCGCTTTATAGCGCCTGATCTTTCCGGTTCCCGTCACCTTGAACCGCTTGGCCGCCCCTTTGAGTGTTTTAATCTTCGGCACCGTCGCTCCTCTCTGTTAATGCTTTGGAGTCAGGATCATTACCATGTTCCGGCCCTCCTGCCTGGGGTACTGCTCAATGACCGCGACCTCCTTGAGCGCCTCGGCGAAACGGTCCAACTGCGCCTTCCCCCGCTCAATATGGACCATCTCTCGGCCCCGGAACATCAGGGTCACTTTGGTTTTATTCCCCTCCTTCAAGAAGCGCTCGGCGTGTCTGGCCTTGAACTGAAAATCATGCTCATCAGTCTTGGGCCGGAGCTTGATCTCCTTGATCTGGATGACCGTCTGCTTCTTCCTCGCCTCTCGCGTCTTCTTGTTCTGCTCGTACCGATATTTCCCGTAATTCATGATCCGGCAGACAGGCGGCTTGGCATCCGGCGCCACCTCTACCAGATCAAGCGCGAGCTTCTGCGCAGTCTCAAGGGCCTCCTGAATCGGCAGGATTCCCAGTTGCGCCCCATCCGGACTGATCACCCTCACCTCTTTGATCCGAATCCGCTCGTTCACCCGAACACTTCTACTGATGGATGCTCCCTCCTCCGTTAGGCCGGCACAGCAACCTTTACAGCCGGCGTCAGTTCATCCTGAATTACCGCCACAAATTGATCGACCCGCATGACGCCCAGATCCCGACCACCGCGCTTTCGAACTGCAATGGCGCTTGCCGCGGCTTCTTTTTCTCCGACTACCAGGATGTAGGGGATCTTCTGTACCTCGGCATCCCGAATCTTGTAGCCGACCTTCTCATTCCGCACATCCACTTCCGCGCGTACACCCGTGGCCCTGAGTCGTCCTGAAACCTGCTGAGCATACGGCTGGAACCGATCCGCGACCGGCACCAGCCGCGCCTGTACCGGCGCCAGCCAGGTCGGAAAGGCGCCGGCGTGATGCTCAACCAGCACCCCGAAGAACCGCTCCAACGATCCGAGTATCGCGCGGTGGACCATAAAGGGCCGATGCGGTCGGTTATCCTCTCCGACATAGGTGATGTCGAACCGTTCCGGCAGATTAAAATCGAACTGCACCGTGGTGCATTGCCAGGCGCGGCCTAAAGCGTCTCTCACCTTGAGATCGATCTTCGGTCCATAGAAGGCGCCGCCGCCTTCGTCGATCTGATAGGCGAGCCCGGCTTCGTCAGCCGCCAGGCGCAACGCCTCCGTTGCGTCATTCCAGAGCCCCTGATCCCCAATCGCCTTCTCGGGTCGCGTGGCGATATAGGCATCAAACCGATCAAACCCGAAGCTGCTCAAGAAGGCCAGGCTAAAGCTAACAGCGCGGGTCACCTCGCCCACCATCTGCTGCGGCGTACAGAAGATATGGGCGTCGTCCTGCGTAAATCCCCGAACACGGAGGAGCCCATGCAGGACTCCGGCGCGCTCGAAGCGATAGACCGTTCCCAGCTCGGCGAACCGTACCGGCAGTTCCCGGTAACTATGCACCTTGGACTGAAACAGTTTGATATGGAAGGGGCAGTTCATCGGCTTGACATAATAGTCGTTCCCCTCCATCTCCATTCTCGGATACATAAACTCCTGATAGAAGTCAAGATGGCCGCTGGTTTCCCACAACGTCGCCCGTCCGACGTGCGGCGTGTAGACAAGATCGTAGCCGTTCTGAAGATGCTGCTCACGCCACCGATCCTCAATGAGCTTTCGGACCAACGCCCCCTTCGGATGCCACAGGACGAGCCCGCCGCCGATCTCATCATGTATGCTGAAGAGGTCCAATTCACGTCCCAGGCGCCGATGGTCGCGCCGCTTGGCCTCCTCCAGAAGAAACAGGTGCGCCTCAAGCGCTTCCTGGGTCGCAAAGGCAATCCCGTAGATTCGGGTCAGCATCGGTCGCCGCTCGTCGCCCCGCCAGTATGCGCCCGCGAGATGGGTCAGCTTGAAGAAACGGATGACCGACGTATCCGGCACGTGGGGACCACGACACAGATCGATGAAATCGCCGGTTGTGTAGAAGCTGGCCTGCTGCGCTGCCGGGTCGACCTCATGTTCCAGCTCGTCCTGTTCGGCAGCTCCGGCGGTCGCCGCCGCTCGGTCTCGGATCGTCTCCAGGAGTTCTACCTTATACGGCTGGTTCAGCGCCGTGACCTTGACAATCGCCTCGTCCAGCGGCATCTCACACCTGACGAACGGCAGTTGCTGCCCCGACAGCTCGCGCATCGTGGCCTCGATGACCGGCAGATCGTCGTGGGTCAGCGGACGAGGCGGCTCGATGTCATAGTAGAAGCCATCCTGGATGGCAGGCCCGATCGCAAATTTCGAACCGGGCAGCAGCTTCTGCACGGCGGCCGCCATCAGGTGGGCGGCGCTATGCCTGAGCATCGCGAGGCCTTCCGGCGACATGATGCTGATCCACGCTACATGGGCGTCACCCTCGATCGGGCTTCCGAGATCTACGGAACGTCCATTGATGCTTGCCCCGATCGTTTCCTTCCTGGCTGCCGGATCGACGGCCTCCAGCACAGCCAGCACCGTCACACCGGGCGGAAATTCATATCGCCGCCCATCGTCCATGGTGACGCCAACCGAATGAGCTTGGGTCTCACTCACTCTACGTCTCTACCTTCGAATAAAATAAAAGGGCGCCGCCACAGCATTATGTTCTTCTCTGCTTAGGTGATTCTACCCGAGGCGGCAACCTGTCTGCACGCCACGACGTACAGGAGGGTGGATTATCAATATGGTAGGCGCGGGCGGTCTTGAACCGCCGACCTCTTGCGTGTCAAGCAAGCGCTCTCCCCCTGAGCTACGCGCCTAAGTGCCCTTTCTACCTTCACAATCAGCGTGGCCTATCTTTAATCACTCGAGCCTGCTCTGTCAAGGGAAAAGGCGAACCGTGATCCTCTTGGAATGGAGGGCTTCCACAAAGAATAACCGGATTGTCTTGGATCAGTTCGACGGCTAAGCGGCTGTCCAACCAACAGGTATCCTCCTTTTTTACTCTCGTCATTCCCTCCCCCATCGAGACCTTGCCGCACATTCTACACCTTCAGTCGTCTTAGTTGTTCAGATCTGGCCCCCAACTTGCTACCAGACTCCAGCAGCCCCGGGCGGCCGCCCCGGGCCGCCGCCCACCCCGCAGGAGTCGACGCCGATGACGACGACGCGCAAGGTCCGGTTGGAACCGCTGGGCATCACCATCGAATGTGAGGCGACCGAGCCGATCCTGCAGTACGCCCTGCGGCAGGGGCTGCGGCTGGTCGACTACCGCTGCGCCGATGGCGAGTGCGGCGGGTGCCGGGCCCGCGTGCGCTCCGGCCAGGTCGCTATGGCCGCGCCCCCCGCGCATGTCCTGTCCGCCGCGGACCAGGCGCAGGGGCACGTCCTGCTCTGCCGCACTCATGTCCAAAGCGACCTGGTCCTCGACCTGCTGGCCGGCTCGCTGCTCGCCCCGGCGGTCCCCGCGCTGCCCCGCCCGGCGGAGGCGCTCTTGGGGCCGCTGGGGGCCGCCGCCGAGCTGCTCAGCGACGGCCTCGTGGTCCTGGATGCGCAGGGGGCGCTGCTGCTGTGCAACCGGGCCGCCGCGCAGCGCTTCGAGCTGGACCCGGCCGCCCCGGCGGCCCCCCCGGAGTGGGCCGAGCTGGGCCGCCGTCTGTGCGCCCACCCCCCGGCGCGCCCGCAGGCGCTCACGGTCCACTGTCGCCCCAGCGGGCAGTGGCTCACCGCCTGGGGGCTCCCCCTGCGCCAGGGGACCCAGCTCGCCGCCGCGCTGCTGTTTCCCAGCGCCCCCCGCCTGGAGCCGGCCGGCCGCAAGCCCAAGGCGGTGGCGGTGGGCGCCAAGTACACCTTCGCCGATCTGGTGGGCCAGTCCGCCGCCTTCCGCAACGCCACCAAGATCGGCCTCATCGCCGCCGGCAATACCCTCTCCGTCCTCATCACCGGCGAGTCCGGCACCGGCAAAGAAATGCTCGCCCACGCGATCCACGCCAGCTCCCCCCGCGCCCCGCAGCCGTTCATCGCCGTCAACTGCGGCGCGATCCCCCGGGAGCTGATCGAGTCCGAGCTGTTCGGCTACGAAGAGGGCACCTTTACCGGCGCGCGCAAGGGCGGCCGCCGGGGCCGGTTCGAAGAGGCGCAAGGGGGCACCCTCTTCCTCGATGAGGTCAGCGAGTGCTCCCCCAGCACCCAGGTCGCCCTCCTCCGCGTGCTGGAGCAGCAGGAGCTGACCCGGCTCGGCAGCGGCACCCCGGTCCCCCTCGATGTCCGGATCATCGCCGCCACCAACAAAGACCTGCTCAAGGAGGTCGCCAAGGGGCTGTTCCGCGAGGACCTGTACTACCGGCTCAATGTCATCTCGATCCACCTGCCGCCCCTGCGGGAGCGGCGGGAGGATATCCCCCGGCTTGCGGTCTCGTTTCTGACCGATGTGGCCGCGGCGCTGCACTGCCCCGATCTGCGCTTTACCGAGGAGACCTTGCAGCAGCTCGCGCTCACCCCCTACCCCTGGCCCGGCAATGTGCGGGAGCTGCGCAACGTCCTGCAGCAGGTGGGGGTGCTCCTGCCCCGCCCGGAGATCCGGTGGGAGGATTTCCCCGCGCTGATCCGCACGACCCCGACCGCGCCGGACCGGGAGCCCGGGGGGTGGCTCGCGCAGACCGAACGGCAGCTCATCTGCCAGATCGTGCAGCAGTGCGCGGGCAATCTCTCGCAGGCGGCCCAGCAACTCGGGATCTCCCGCAGCACGCTCTATCGCAAACTGGAGCAGTTCGGCCTGAAGCGGCAGAC
>PQAQ01000022.1 GCA_003105305.1 Candidatus Methylomirabilota bacterium | reverse complement strand
GGCGTCTTTCGCGATTCCCAGATTCAGGAGGTCCTGGATAAACTCGAACGGGAGCTGGTCGGCCTGAAACCGATCAAGACGCGAATTCGAGAGATCGCCGCCTTATTGTTGGTTGACCGGGTGCGGAAAAGCCTGGGGCTCACGTCTGGCCCGCCCAGCCTCCATATGTGCTTTACCGGCAATCCCGGCACGGGCAAGACCACCGTCGCGATGCGGATGGCCGAGATCCTGCACCGCCTCGGCTACATCCGGAAGTGTACCTTAGCGGCGGTGACACGAGACGACCTCGTCGGCCAGTATATCGGGCACACGGCGCCGAAGACGAAAGAGGTCCTGAAACGAGCGATGGGCGGCGTGCTGTTTATCGACGAAGCCTATTATCTATACCGCCCGGAGAATGAGCGCGACTATGGCCAGGAGTCGATCGAGATCCTGCTCCAGGTCATGGAAAACCAGCGAGAGGACCTCGTGGTCATCCTGGCCGGTTATAAGGACCGTATGGAGACCTTCTTCCAGGGCAATCCGGGGATGTCCTCCCGCATCGCGCATCACTTGGATTTTCCCAACTACACGGCGGACGAACTGATCGCCATCGCCAAGCTGATGCTGGAGAAGCAGCAGTATCGATTCAGCCCAGAAGCGGAAAAGGCCTTTTATCAATACCTACCCAGGCGCATGCAGATGCCGAACTTTGCCAATGCACGCAGCGTGCGCAACGCCCTCGATCGGGCCCGCCTGCGCCAGGCCAACCGCCTGTTTGCCCGGCACCAGGACACCATCACGAAAAAGGATCTGATCACGATTGAGGCTGAAGATATCCTGGTCAGCCGAGTCTTCAGGAATGATCAGCCGGATCCCAATCAGACAATCGACCAGGAGTGACGCGGTGATCGATCTCGCGGCTACCCGCCGCATCCCACGGTGCATGAGCACCCAGCATCCGGACAACGTCACCGTCCCCTTCTTCGCCCATGGGCCTGTGATGGAGGGAATGGATGAGATTCGGGAGGCCTACTACGCCTTCTCCCATCTGGGCTGCGATGAACAGATGTGGGATTTTGAGGGAAAGGAGGTCGACGAGTTCGTCATCGAAAAGCTTCTGACGACCTACGAAGGCTTCTTCCGGGCGGCCCCCTTGGGGCGCGAGATGTTCCTGACCCTGCGAGTTCCGAACCCCGGCGTCGAAAAGGCGCAGGGAAAGATCCTCCTTGAAGTCCTCCAGGGCATCCCCAGAGCGAACGATGTCGCCCGTCTCTTCTACGGGGAGGATGTCGCCCCCATCTTCGAGATCATCTTCCCCATGACGACCTCGGCAGACGAATTGAACCGCGTCCTCCGATACTATCAGGTCTTCGTCACGGGAAAAGGGGAGGCCGTACTTGCTCCAGGCGATATCCCGCTCAAGGAGTGGATCGGAGAGTTTTACCCCCCAGTCATCCAGATTATTCCCTTGATTGAGGATAAGGAGTCGTTGCTTCGGGCCGATACCATCGTCCGTGCCTATCTGCAGGGCAAAGACCTCCCGTACCAACGCGTCTTCCTGGCCCGTTCCGATCCGGCCTTGAACTACGGGAGCCTGGCGGCAAGCCTCCTGGTCAAGACGGCCTTGAGTCGCCTGGACCGACTGGAGCGAGACCTGGGGATCCCCATCTATCCGATCCTTGGGGCTGGAAGCGCCCCGTTTCGCGGCAACTTCCGACCCGATACGGTAGAACGACACTTGGCGGAGCACCCCAGCGTTCAGACGTTCACGATCCAATCGGCCTTCAAGTATGACTATCCGGCTCCAGCGATCGTCCGTGCGATCGACACACTCAAGACAACGCCAAGAACGAGTGCCAGGCCGGTTGGGCCTGAGGAAACGATTGTGAAGCTGATCGAGCGAATCTCGGCCTGCTACCAGCAGCAGGTCGGCGCGATCGCCCCCCTGATGAATCATATCGCTCCGGCGGTCCCCAGACGGCGGATGCGGAAGCTGCACATCGGTCTCTTCGGTTACAGCCGGAGTCTCGGCGGGGTCTCGCTGCCGCGGGCCATCTCCTTCTGCGCCGCTCTGTACTCCTTGGGCCTTCCGCCGGAGATCCTCGGCCTCTCCAGTCTTAGTCGTGAGGATCTCGCCGTACTACGGGAGGTCGATCCGGGGTTCGAGGCCGACCTTCACGATGCCCTTCGGTATCTGAACGAAGACGCATTCGCTATCCTCCCGCACACTGAGGCAGACGAGATCCGGACAACCATCAGAACTCTCCGCCTCACCCCTTCTCCGGATCAGACCCACCGGGAGGTTACGACGATGCTTATCCGACGGGTTGAAGAGGGTAACGTTAAGGACCTCGGCGACCTCATCCTCCGGGCCGCCTGGATTCGAAAGTTTTTAGGCTGAAGCCCTAATATGGTCTTACCAACGACGCAGTCAGAACGCATGCGCATTGATCGGGAGTTCGACTCGGCGGCAGATCGAATACCCTCGACTCACCGCGCCTGGGTGGAGATCGATCTCGA
>PQAQ01000021.1 GCA_003105305.1 Candidatus Methylomirabilota bacterium | reverse complement strand
TCCCATCAACCCGCTGGCCGAAGGGAGTAAGCAGATCTTCATGTATAATCCGGCCACTAGCGATGTATCGCCCAGACCGCTCATGGATCTCTTCCGCGATATCCCCCCCAAGGTGGCCCGCTACCGGGTCTTCACCACAGACCGCCGGTATGTCAAGGCCCTCAGTGAGGCCTCCGAGAAGGCGCTGACCGGCGCCTCCGGCGAGTCGGTTCCGACCAACATTTGAATCGCTGGAAGGTTCGGAAAAACATTTGACTTCTTGGTGAGCGCATGGCAAGCTACGCTGCACGCAAACAGTCCGGTCATATGTGCCACAAGAGATATAATGGCATAGTCAGTAATGCCGCGTGGAGGAATAGACGATGTTCTACATGATTGAGTTTGATCAAAAGCCGGGGATCAACCGGAAGCAGGTAGCCGAAGCGTATCAGCGGTTTGCCGATCACTTTGCCAAGCTCCTTCCGCAGTTTAAACTTGTCGGTCTGTTTTCCCGCGATCTCTACGTGGGGCATCGCCCCCAGTTTCTTGCGCTCTGGGAGTTCTCGGCCTATGCGGATCTGGACGCGTGGGAGAGGCTCTGGGCGACGGACACAGAAGGGCGGCGACTGGCCCAGGAACTCGGTGAACTTGCTCAAGACTGGGACGCCAAGGTCATGACCAAGCTTCTCTGAGATGGTGTTCGCCAAGGCTTTGGCGGGATGAGTCGCGCCGTCCAGCCGAAGCTCCTGCCACTTGACAAGCCTCATCCAATACCGTACATACTCGTAAAGGGTTTACGAGCCAACACGGCGGTGTAGCTCAGTCGGTCAGAGCACGCGGCTCATATCCGCGGCGTCACTGGTTCGAATCCAGTCACCGCCACCACTGCTACTTTACCGGGATTGTGTCCGGCTGGTCCTTTCCTGCGATGGTGAAGGCCAATGCCTTGGCCGGAGTCGTCGCGCTGAGATTCTTGATGCGATGCGCCTGCTTGGGCGCAAGGTGGAGGGCGTCGCCGGCCTTCAACGTCATGGGCTGTTTGCCCTTCACCTCCATGCTGACCGTCCCCTCAAGAAGGTAAATGAGTTCTTCTCCGGAGTGGTAGTGGAGCCCGGTGACGGCGCCCGGCGCAAACTCCACCCGGACCAGCATACCCTCCTTCCCTTCAATCCCGGACAGAGGCGTCTTGAGCAACATCGTGCGCTTCATCGGCTCCTGCTGTGCATCTACGGTCTGTGCCCCGATTACCCCTAGTGCGATTCCAACGGTTAAGGTCAAGGTGAGCAGTAAACCCGTTCGCTTCATCATTGCCTCCTTTGTGACGCCAAATAAAGGACGCTCTGCCTATGCCGTCCGGGCGCCTGGTCGGCGTACTATTTCGCCGAAGACGTGCGTCAGACCATCGACGACGCGTATTCCTCGTAGCTCCCTTTGAAATCCACAATCTTGCCGTGCCCGAAGCGCCATATCCGCGTGCCCACCTCTTCGAGCAGGTCCTGGTCGTGCGTGACCAGCAGTACGGTGCCCTCGAACTTCTGAAGCGCCACATTCAGCGCGTTGATGGATTCCAGATCGAGATGGTTGGTGGGCTCGTCCAGGACGAGTACGTTCGGTTTCAGCAGCATGATGCGGCAGAACAGCAGCCGGGCGGTCTCGCCGCCAGAAAGTGCGTCGGTCGGTTTGTGGCCTTCTTCGCCGCTGAACAGCATCTGTCCCAGCAGTCCGTGAATGTCCTGCCGTGATACGTCCGGATCGAAGCGGTGCAGCCAGTCCGCCACCGTAAGTCCCTTCTCTATCTCTCCGGTGTGGTCCTGTGGAAAGTAGCCGATTGCCACCCCGTACCCCCACGTCGTCTTGCCGCTGTCCACATCGGCAGGGGAGGTCGGAAAGCCTGGCGCATCGGCCAGTAGTGCCTTCAGCAAGGTCGTTTTTCCGGCCCCGTTGCGGCCGATGAGCACGATCTTCTCACCCCGATTGACGATAGCGCTGAAGTCGGAAATAACAGGATTGTTCGTGAAGCCCTTCGATAGGTTCTCGAACTCCAGCGCAACTTTTCCTGACGGCCGCTTCATCGGGAACTTGATGTACGGACGCTGAATGTTTGAGCGAGCCAGATCGGTCGTTCGCAGCCGTTCGACTTCTTTGCGCCGCGAGGTGGCCTGGCTTGCGCGCGTGCCCGCCCCGAAACGCTGGATGAAGTCCTGCAACTGCGCGATCTTCTTTGCCCGTTGCGCGTTCTCAGACTCGATCTTCGACCGAATCTGCGTCTTGGCGACCACCATGTCGTCGTAGCCGCCGGTGTAGGTGATGATCGTCTGATAGTCGATGTCGGCGATATGTGTACAGACGTTGTTCAGGAAATGGCGGTCGTGCGAGATGACGATGAGCGTACCGTCGTACCGGCTAAGGAGTTCCTCCAGCCAGTGAATCGAATCCAGGTCCAGGTGGTTCGTCGGCTCGTCGAGCAGCAGCGCGTCAGGATGCCCGAACAGGGCCTGCGCCAACAGCACGCGCACCTTCTGCCCCCCCTGTAATTCCGCCATCTTCCAGTCGTGGATGTCGTCGGGGATGTCGAGCCCCTGCAGCAGCAGGGCCGCGTCGTTTTCCGCCGAGTAGCCGTCTTCGTCTCCGACAATGCCCTCGAGCTCGCCGAGACGCATGCCGGTCTCGTGGGTCATCTCCGGTTGCGCATAGAGCTCGTCGCGTTCCTGAAGGGCCGCCCACAGGCGTCTATTGCCCATGATGACGGTGTCGATTACGCGGAACCGATCGAACGCGTATTGGTCCTGGCTGAGGACGCCAAGCTTACGCGGCTTGGACACCGTGCCCGCCTGCGGATCGATCTCGCCGGTGAGCAGCTTTATGAACGTCGACTTTCCGGCGCCATTAGGGCCCGTCAGGCCGTAACGCCGCCCGGCAGAAAATGTCGTCGTGACGTCTTCGAATAGGACTTTCGAGCCGAACCGCATGCACACACCGCTTACTGAAATCATAGCGGTGTATTATAGCAGGAATTGCGGAGATGTGCAGGGGATGTCGCGCCGCCGGAGGCTTCGTGAATCCGTCACGCGCGTCCGCGTGTGATGCGGGAATCAAGCTCGTCCCAGCGAGCGTAGACGGCGTGAAGCTCGTGAGTCAGTGCGTCGAGGCGCGCGAGCGCCGCTGTGATAGACTCGGGCGGCTGACGGTAAAAGTGGGGGTCGGCGATCGAGGCGGTTAATTGAGCCTGTTCGCGTTCCAGAGCGTCAATCTGCGCCGGCAACTGATCGAGTTCCCTTTGCTCGCGATAGGTCGGTTTCTTCCTGGTCGCTACCGTCGCGGGCGGTACCACAGGGCGCGCCGCCCTCTCCGGCGGCGCCTTGGTTGCCATCTCCTGGGTGCCGCGCTGCCGCAGCCAGTCCTCGTATCCACCGACGTACTCCTGCACGTGTCCGCCACCTTCGAAGACGAGCGTGCTCGTAACGACGTGATCGATGAACGCGCGATCGTGGCTGACGAGCAGTAGCGTTCCCGGCCACTCGATGAGATACGATTCGAGCAATTCCAGCGTCTCGATATCGAGATCGTTTGTGGGCTCATCGAGGACAAGGACGTTGGCAGGGTGCGTGAACAGGCGTGCCAGCACCAGGCGATTTCGCTCGCCGCCGGACAGTGTCTGGACCCGGGCGTACGCACGCTCAGGTGGAAACAGAAAATCGCGGAGGTATCCGTGGACGTGCTGCGTGCGGCCGTTCACCGTGACCGTGTCGTGTCCATCGCCGACCGTGTCAAACACCGTGCGCTGGGAATCGAGTTGCTCGCGCTGTTGGTCGTAATACGCCACCTGGACGTTGGCGCCGCGCTCAACGTCGCCCGTGTCTGGCGTGAGTTCGCCGATCAACAGTCGAAGTAGGGTCGTCTTGCCCGATCCGTTCGGGCCGATCAATCCTACACGATCGCCGCGCATCACGCGTAACGACAGATCGCGGACGACGACCTTGTCGCCGAACGACTTCGAAATGTCGGTGGTCTCGAACACGAGCCGGCCCGAGCGCTCGCCGATCTCGGCCTGTAGACGCACAGTGCCGACCTTCGCGCGCCGGGCGGCCCGTTCTTGTCGCATGGCCATCAGTGCGCGAACCCGGCCTTCATCCCGCGTCCGCCGCGCCTTGATGCCCTGGCGAAGCCACACCTCTTCTTTGGCGAGCCGCTTGTCGAACTTGTCGTTCTGCGCAGCCTCGCTCGCAAGCCATGCTTCCTTTCTGCGGAGAAAGGTCGCGTAGTCGCCAGGCCACGACGTCAGCGTGCCGCGATCCAGTTCCACGATTCGGGTTGCGAGATTCTGGAGAAATACCCGGTCGTGGGTGACAAACACCACCGCGCCGGCGTACGTCTTGAGAAACTCTTCGAGCCAAATCATCGCTTCGATGTCGAGATGGTTGGTGGGCTCGTCGAGCAGGAGAAGTTGCGGCTGGGCCACCAGTGCCCGCGCCAGCAACACGCGCCGTCGCCAGCCTCCCGACAAGGCGTCGACGATAGCCTCGGTTGGGAGACCGAGACGATCGAGGACGGTTTCCACGTGCTGCTCGAGGCGCCAACCGTCCCGCTCTTCGAGTTCGTGCTGCAGCCTGCCCAGCTTTTCGAGCGAGATGTCGGTGCCTCGTTCGGCTACCTCCACCGCCGCGTGATGGTAGGCAGCCACCAACTCGCCGAGGTTACCGAGCCCTTCCGCAACGACGTCGAATACAGGGCGGTTGGACGACAGGGGAACATCCTGTACAAGCCGCGCAACCCCAATCTCAGGCTGTCGCCACACCAAGCCGCTGTCAGGGGTCTGATCTCCACTGAGGATCTGGAGCAATGTGGATTTGCCGGTGCCGTTCCGGCCGATCACGCACACACGTTCGCCGGTTTCGATCTGCAGGCTGGCGTCGTTGAGCAGCGGCACGTGTCCGTATGCGATGGAGACATGATCGAGTGAAATGAGAGGCATCGGTCAGCCCACTATCTCAGATTGAGAGAGTGCACGATTGAAGACCTATTGTGTGCGTGATGCGCCGAGGCCGGCCGCGCGCCCCGTTGCCCACGCCCAGAAGAAGTTGTAGCCGCCGATCGGTCCGAAGGCGTCGAGTATCTCGCCGCACAGAAACAGACCCTTGTGAATCTTGCTTTCCATCGTTTTCGGATCGATCTCCGACAGACGCGCACCACCGCCGGTGACTTCGGCTTTCCCGTATCCCTCATCTCCCGACCACGGCAGTTCGTAGCGCACGAGGATGTCGATGAGGCGACGCCGCTCATCGCGGGTCAGTTGCGAGACCGTTCGGCGGAGATCAATCCCGGCGATGTCGATCAGCGCTTCGGCGAGTCGACGCGGCAACTGAGCCGCCACAGCGTTCAATACCGTTCGAGTGCCGCGTGACCCAAAAGCCGATTCCCAATCCTTGTCGTTCAATGACGTCCAGCTCACAACGAGACGTGCGGGAGCGCCCATCTCTGTGCGTGAGCGTACGGCGACATGAGACACATCGAGCACGGCGGGGCCGCTGTAACCGTGGTGGGTGAAAAGAAATCCTCTTGTCGACGTGGCCTCCAAGGTTCCTGCGCGGGCGGTCAGCGTAACCGGCAGCGAGATGCCTGAAAGCGCGGCGAACGGCGCGCCACCTATCGTGCCCGACTTGCTCTCCACCGTCGCCGTCAGCGGAGTCAGCGCCGGGTAGGTCGGGGTGATCGTGTGTCCCAGCGTCTTGACAATGCGAAGCCCAAGACCATCGCTTCCCGTGTTGGGAAGGGAGAGACCGCCCGTGGCGACGACGACGGCATCGGCCTGGAGAGACGGTCCTCTTTGCTGTTCGATGTGCCAGCCGTTGCCGGTCGGGACCAACCCGGTGACCAACGCGCCGGTCTTGATCAAAACCCCTCTGGCGCGCGCGAGCGCCAGCAGTCGATCGTGAACATCGCGCGCGCTCTCGGATTGTGGAAACCGCTTCGCCGACTCCCTTTCTTCTATCAGGGGGATCCCGACTTCGCCTTCGAAGAATGCGATCTGCTCGCTGAGCGGCCAGGAGCGGAGCATCTTTCGAAGAGTGTGAGGTGAAGAATCGGTGACAAAGCGCGACTCATGAACGACGGCGGGCAGAATGTTACACCGGCCACCCCCGCTCATGAGAATTTTGCGTCCGCCGTCCGTTGTGCGCTCAAGGAGCAGCGTCTCGGCGCCGCTGGAGGCCGCAAAGATCGCGGCCATAGTCCCCGCCGCACCCGCTCCAATGACGCCAACGCGTTTCATCGAGACGAGTCGGGCGTCATATCAGACCGGCGAAGCGTCAGTGTCCTTGTGTGAGTGAAGGTCACCTGGAAGAGCCGGACTTATGCTTCTTTTCCTGTTTCAATTTCCGTTTTGCCTTTGGATCAAGCTGAGCCTTTTTCTGCGTTTCCCTTTTGCCTTTATCCTTTTTTCCACTGTCACCCATTGCCGTGCCTCCTTTCGTGAAATAAGTCGCATCGATTGTGCGCGTCCGGTAGAGTGCCTTGTTGGCTCGTATTGTTTGTCACGCGGCCGCCTGTTGCTGATACAGGTACTTCTGGAAGCCTGCGAAGACACGTCCAATCTCATCCGGCCTGCCAAGATCGGCCACAGCGTCGGCGATGGAGTTGTGATACTTGAGCCGCAATAGGGGAGTGAGCTTGTCCTGATCAAGTTCTTCCACCCCGACGCTGACGTAGTGTGACAGTACAAAATCGAGAAAGACCTGCTGTTGGCTGTTGAAGCGCGTGCTGATAACGACCTTGGCCCTTGCGGCCCGTTCTTCGCGAGTGAGCGGGGGCAGGGCATAGGCCACATGCGCCAGCACGTCGAATAGGTCGCTCTTCTCCGCGTCGATAATCTTCTGCATCTCGGCCAGTTGCTCAGCGCCAAAGCCCTTCTCGGCGAGACCCTGCATGAGCTTCTTCCGCGTCTCCGGCTCGCTCCAGAGGGCGCGCAACTCGGCCTCGTTCTTGAAGAACTCCGGCAGCCTCCCGAACAGCATTTCCATGAACTGTTGCGCGGACATGGGCGTGCCGTCGGGATGCCAGAAGGTCGTGCACATCATGTGCTGGATGGTGCGCGCCTTACCGTCGGCGAGCTTCACTTTGATCTTCTGACGCTTGACGTACTCCGCTGTTGACTCACTCCATGGGATAGACGGACTCGGTGGAGGTGCCTCATACTTGTGTTCCTTCGCCTCCGGTTCGATCGGTTCGCCGTCCCATTCCGGATCGCTGAAATGATGATGCGCCTTCACAAAGTCGTAGATCGTGAAGTAATCCTTGCCGTCGTAGAGCCGCGTGCCGCGCCCGATGATCTGCTTGAACTCGATCATCGAGTTGATCGGTCGCATCAAGACGATATTGCGGATATTGCGAGCGTCCACGCCGGTGGACAGTTTCTGCGAAGTCGTCAGGATCGTGGGGATCGTCTTCTCGTTATCCTGGAATTCGCGCAGGTGCTGATCGCCGAGGTCACCGTCGTTGGCCGTGACCCGCTGGCAATAGTTCGGGTCTTTGCTCGTCTTCATCTGATTGACAAGGTCGCGGACGGCCAACGCGTGATCCTGCGTGGCGCAGAACACCAGCGCCTTCTCCTTCTGATTGATCTGATCCATGAACAGCTTCACGCGGTGGGCTTCGCGTTCCTTGATCTCGATGATCTTGTTGAAGTCGGTCTCCGTGTAGCGCTTTCCGGCTTCGACCTCGCCCTCGATCAGCGTATCGTCGGGCGTATAGACATACTCGTCGAGCGTCGTGGAAATCTGCTTCACCTTGAACGGCGTGAGGAACCCGTCGTTGATGCCTTCCTTGAGCGAGTAGACGTAGACCGGCTCGCCGAAGTAGGCGTAAGTGTCGACGTTCTCCTTACGCTTGGGCGTGGCGGTGAGGCCGAGTTGCACCGCCGGGGCAAAGTAGTCGAGGATGCTGCGCCAGTTGCTCTCGTCGTTCGCGCCGCCGCGATGGCACTCGTCGATGACGATGAAGTCGAAGAAGTCCGGCGGGTATTCGCCGAAGTAGGGCGACGGGTGGCCGTCCTTCGGCGGGCCGCTCATGAACGTCTGAAAGATGGTGAAGAACAGGCCGCCGTTCTTGGGTACCTTGCCCTTCTTGCGGATGTTCTCGGGCGCGATCCGCACCATCGCATCCTCCGGGAAGGCGGCGAAGGCGTTATAGGCTTGATTGGCGAGGATGTTGCGGTCGGCGAGGAAGAGGATGCGCGGGCGACGCGACGGCTCTCGGCTCAGGTTCCAGCGGCTATGGAACAGCTTCCACGCGATCTGAAACGCGATAAACGTCTTGCCCGTGCCGGTGGCGAGGGTCAGCAGGATGCGCTGCCGATCATCTGCGATAGCCTCCATCGCCCGCTCGACGGCGATGTCCTGGTAGTAGCGGCTGGGGTGCGAGCCGCCCTTATCCTCGAACGGCACAACGGCGAAGCGGTCGCGCCACGCATTCGCTTCGGCGAAGGTCATCGTCCAGAGTTCGCCCGGCGTGGGGTAGCGCGGCAGTTCGCCTTCCTTACCGGTCTGCATGTCGATGCCGTAGATGCCCCGTCCGTTGGTGGAATAGGTGAAACGGATGGCCATCCTGCCGGCATAGCTCTTCGCCTGGCCTACGCCCTCGGTCAGCTCTTCGTTCCACGCCTTGGCTTCGACCACGGCCAGCTTGTGGTTGCGGTACACTAGCACATAGTCGGCGACCTCCGGCTTGCCGCGCCGCCCGTGGCCTTCGAGGCGGCCTTGCGTGATCCGGTACTCGCGCAGGATCTTACTCGCCTCGACGACACCCCAGCCCGCCGCCTTCAGCGCGGGATCGATGTGCTCAGCTCGGGTCTCGGCTTCGTTCATGGGCGATTCACAGTTGGCCGATAAAGGCCTGGTGCAGTACCGACTTCTTCAGCGCCTCCAGTGCGGTGAGCTTGCGCTCGCAGAGGGAGGCGAGGCGTTGGGTTTCTTCCTGGAACGATTCAACGCTCTCCACAATCTTTGCCTGCGCTTCGACCGACTTAGGAATCGGGATTGGAATCGAGTTCAACGCCTTCTGATTGAGTTTCGGCTGGGCAGCACCGGTGATGTATTCGTCGAGCTTGATGCTCTCCAAGTAGAACTCGACGAATCGCTGGGTCGCCGTGTTTTCAAACCTCAAGATGTGTGCGTGGTTGTTCACCCAGTATTTGCCTGACACCGAGAAAGCGATGGGCGTCGATCTCGCCAACAAGTTCGCGCCATCCTCAGAGACGAGCAGAGTGTCGCCGTCAAAGATGTAGTCGCCGACGTAATCGACGATGCCGGAAGCACCGTAATAGGGATACTCGCCACTTATTCGAACATGCTTGGTGATGGGCACGCGCTTGCTGTCGAGGTTGGTCGAAATCTTATCGACCGTCGTTTCTACCCATCCCGGGCCGCGCTGGGTGAAGACGGATTGGAGATGGCTTTCGAAGAGGGCGCGGGTGTTTTGGAGATTCTTTTCGGCGTTGGCTTTGGCGGTAGCGATGCCCTCAAACGCTTCGTCGAGGATGCCGACGATCCGCCGCTGTTCGGGGAGCGGGGCGAAAGCGATAGACAAGGCTTCGATCTCTGATTTGTTGATTGAAGCGAAGACTGCCCCTTCTTTGCCAGCGATCTCTGATTGCATATGCAGCAACTGGTAAAACAAGAACTCGCGATTCAGCTCAGCCCTGCTGCGTATGGCGGCCAATCCTCGTCCAATGCAGACTTCGTCGGTAGCGAAGTTCACCGGTCCGACAGGAGCACGCACAGACATGAGGATATCACCCTCCGTGGCAACCTTGGTGGTCTGAGTCGTCCAAGTTGTGGGGGCTTCAATGAACTTTTCGCCGAAATCTTTCTTCCCTTGGTAGAACGGCATTCCTTTGCCTTCGGCGTTGTAGAATTTGCCCTCAGGCGACTGGCCCGCAACGACCTCGCACAAATCACCAAGTGTTTTTGTCTGCCACCCCTTCTTCATAGCAGCGCCTTGATATTCCCTAGCACCTTCGCACTCTCTGCATCAAGCGCGGCGATTTCGTCCATGATCTCCCGCGGGCTGCGGTGGGCGAGGTCCTCGCCGCCGTTGGGGTTCTTTACGGAGAGGTCGAAGGTCTGCTTGTCGATGCTCTTAACGTCGATACTCCAGCTTTGTGGCGAGTCGGCGAACGTCTTTTGCAGCGTCACGAACTCGGCGAGGTCGTCGTCGTTAAGCGGGTTGGTCTTGCCGAGGTTGCGGCCAGGATCGAGCTGGTAGAACCAGACCTTGCGCGTGGGCGCGCCCTTCTCAAAAAAGAGCACCACGGTCTTTACACCTGCGCCCTGGAACGTGC
This sequence comes from Candidatus Methylomirabilota bacterium, assembly GCA_003105305.1. Lineage (GTDB taxonomy): Bacteria > Methylomirabilota > Methylomirabilia > Methylomirabilales > Methylomirabilaceae > Methylomirabilis. The sequence goes on along the minus strand of PQAQ01000021.1, from coordinate 3,459 downwards.
CGCCGGGGCAGTCGAGCACGGTGTGCAGGTTGCAGCTTTCCAGTAGGAGCTTGCGCAGGCTCACGGAGGCGTTGTCGGTGTTGGAGAGAAACGTGTTCTTGATGACCACGCCGCCCCGCCCTCCCGCCTTGAGCATCTTGATGAAGTGCTGGAGGAACAGGAACGCCGTCTCTCCCGTGCGGATAGGGAAGTTCTGCTGGACCTCCTTGCGCTCCTTACCGCCGAAGGGCGGATTCGCCAGCACCACATCGAAGCGATCCTTGTCCTGAATGTCGGCGAGGTTTTCGGACAGCGTGTTGGTGTGGACGATGTTCGGCGCCTCGATACCGTGCAGGATCATGTTCATGATCGCGATGACATAGGCAAGGGACTTTTTCTCCTTGCCGTAGAAGGTGTGCTCCTCAAGGATGCGGTCCTGCGCGGTGGTGCGCTTGGGATAAGTCTCTTTCAGGTAGTCGTACGCCTCGCACAAAAAGCCCGCCGAGCCGACCGCGCCGTCGTAGATGCGTTCGCCGATCTTGGGCTGTACCACCTGTATGATCGCGCGGATGAGCGGGCGCGGCGTGTAATACTCGCCGCCGTTGCGCCCGGCGTTACCCATGTTCCTGATCTTGGCCTCGTAGAGGTGCGATAACTCGTGCTTCTCGGCCTGCGAGCGGAAGCGCAGTTCGTCAATGTGATCGATGATCTCGCGCAGGTTGTAGCCGCTGGAGATCTTGTTCTTGATCTCACCGAAGATTTCGCCGATCTTGTATTCGATGGTGTTCGATCCGCCGGCCTTCTGTTTGAAGCCGTGCAGGTACGGGAAGAGCTTCTGATTGACGAAGTCGCACAGGTCGTCGCCGGTCAGGGCGGCGTTATGGTCGAGCTTGCCGTCCTTGTCCTTGGGCGCGGCCCAGGTTTCCCAGCGGTACGGCTCGTCGAGGATGTAGCTGTACTTCTTCCTCTCAAGCGCGGCCTCATCGGCGCGGTCCTGCTCCAGTCCATCGAGATATTTCAGGAACAGCAGCCAGGACGTCTGCTCGGTGTAGTCGAGCTCGGTCGTGCATCCCGCCTCCTTTCGGAGGATGTCGTCAATATTCTTGAAGGCTTGTTCAAACACAGGCACCTATCCTCTACGCCGTCATTGTCGTGCTCTGGTCATGTCTCTTGCGGGCTAACGCCGCGCGGATGAGCGGCGGAAACGAAGTCGAGCTTGTTCGGCAGAGCTGCAGTCCGCTTGATCCGCTGGTTGACCGTAGCGAAGCGGAGGCCAAGATGGGGTCTGACCCCATTTCTAGTGCGTGCCTCGGAGTAGGCCTGCGACGCTTAAGTCCTCATCAACATCCGGCCAGTGGATACCCTCACCGTCTGCCAGGATCTCGTAGTTCTCCAATTGCCGTCTCGACGCACTCGCGAGTCTGGGAAACCAGACGAGCGGTACTGAGACAGTTCGGCCATCAACCAGCGCCACGACCATGTCGCTATCCGTGAAACTAACCCGCTGCGCCAATGGGTGGACCTCAATCGCCTGCGTGCTCATTCCAAACCTCCAGAAAATTGTTCCGATGATCTTCAACTATTCTTTGGATCGCCCGTAATTCGTGCGAAGCGAATCGGATAGAACTCGCCAACACCACAGGGTTCAACCAAAACTTTGCGAAGAAGCGTTCCCGCTGCACATGGACGTGCGGCGGCTCAGCTCTCTCATTGCTGTAAAAGTAAAATCTGTACGGCCCGTTTCTCAGTATAGTTGGCATCGCCTTAGAGGGGTGGTGAATTGCCCCGTTTCAGTGGGAATGCCCATGCTGTCCTCCCTACCTGGCCTGGCTGCAGTCACGTTAGCGGTCTACTCCAGCCGGCTTACGCGCTTTTTCGTTGGTGTTCTTCCATGTACGCTCGCAACAGGGCATTGATTCGCGTTTGATAACCTGGTCCTTTTTTCCTGTACCAGTCAAGCACGTCGCTATCGATGCGCAGCGTCAGTTGTTCTTTACGCAACACCGGCTTTAAGCGCCGCCGGACAATTGCACGGGCAAACATCTTGGGCGTTAATTCCGGCGTATCGGACAAATCTATTTCCGTATCCTTCAGCGCATCGACGCGCTTCCAATCAGTGTGCGATTTTTTTGTAATAGTTGATTGTTTCATTTTTTGTTGCCTTTCTCACAGAGATGATGCGGATGACATCATCCGTCTCGGTATGTGCGATAACGACCACACGCCCATTGAGCAAGCCTACCGTCACATATCGTATTTCGCCATAATCAAACCGGTCATCGAGGACAGTGACAATCTCACCGGCAAATACTTCTTCGATTCCAATGAAGTCGATCCCGTATTTCTCAATGTTGGATTGCCGTTTAGCCTCATCCCATTCATAGCGCATATTTGTGAGTGTAGTGACATCCTGTAGCTACGTCAAGCCTGATGTTTTCTTTAAGGGGACTGACGATCTATTACGCCAAATCTGGGAGGCGGACAAGCGCTGTTCGTGGCTTTTCGTGGCGAAGCAGGCGTCGGGACTGGCTTTTCGAGGGAAAGTGTGGAAGCGTCCAGCAATCCATCACGGTCTGGCAGCCGGAGCGAAAAAGAACGGGGGGAGTGCTTCGCCTACGGCTCGCATTGATGCGGCAGGCGGTTGGCATCGTGCGCCGGACGTCCTCCGATGGGGTATGCCGCACGATGTCCAACCCGGAGCAGCCAGTCGATTTCCTCGTGCCTGTCCTGGAGCCGAACGGGGCTGAGTATAGCGATCGGCATAGTATGCGGATACAGCGCGAACACGCCCAAGTGATTCTCGTTTTCGATTCCCGCACTTGTCAACCATCTTTCCAATTATCGAGGATCTCGGAAAAGAGGCTTGCGAATCCTGATCTTGCGCCTGCGACCTGGTGCCAGAGTCGGCATCGCGGTCGAGAACGGCCAGCTCGTCGTGGAGCCGCTGAAGCGCCATCGCTACACCCTGGACGAGCTCCTTGTCCAATGCGATCCCAAAGCGAGCCGAACGAAGGCAGAGCGTGAATGGCTGAGAAACAAGCCCGCGGGTGGCGAGCTGATCTGATGAGGGGTCGTTACGGGTGAGGCGTGATCGCAATCACGATGATCTCACCCTGCCTGGTCCCGTAGTGCCAGAAAATTCGGTAAGCTGCCGGCGTCTTGCTTTCTGCGTAGGCTGCAAAGATCTTTTCGCCGCGCGCACCTTTCAGACTTTTATACTCGTGGGTGTTGAGACTCGGATGGCGCAGATCGGTTTCCATGAGGCCGAGGGTCTTTCGTACCGCCTTCAGGCGCTTCTCCAGGCCCTCGTCTCGCTCAAGCGCATCGAGCTGCTTACTTGCGGTAGGCGTGAATGTCAACGTGAATCCAGGCACGCCCAGCCGTTAATCAATCTCTTCGTTGGCGTACTTGGCAAACGAGCCGATCTTACGTGCCTTGCCGCGTCCGGCTTCTTCTGTGCCTCGGCGCACGCTCTCCAGT
>PQAQ01000020.1 GCA_003105305.1 Candidatus Methylomirabilota bacterium | reverse complement strand
CCGTTATCCAGATAGTACGCCTTGATCCGATCGATGTCGCGTTGCAACTCATCGCGTTTCAACGTTCCGAAAAAGAAAAAGAGAAACAGCTCCTTGGTGGCCATACGCGCCTTGATCTCATCTTCACTGAGACCCTTGGCGCCAAGGATCCGAATAGTGGAAACGTCGAACTTTCCCCCCTCATTGATCTCGAAGGTGACAGAGATTTCCCCCTCCCGGGTCTTCTCTGTCTTGGGGACGACCTTTGCCCGATAATACCCCTCTTCTTCGTAGAGCAATCGCACCTTTTCCGTATTCGCCGCGACCGTCTGGGGATTGTATACTCCGCCCTCAGTGAGTGTGAGCTTCTCCTTGATCTTGTCGGTGCTGATTCCCTTGTTGCCTCGGATCTTTACCTCTCGGACTGTCGGTTTTTCGGTAAGGATAAAGGTGATTTTCAGACCCCCCTCAAAGACCTCGGCATCGACTGCGACATCGTCGTAAAAACCTAAACGATAGACAGTCTTGACATCCTCTCTGATCTTTTCGAGCGAGAACGGATCTCCGACTCTGGTCTTCAGCTTGAACCGTATGGTCGCCTCATCGATCTTATGGCTTCCCTTGATATCGAGCTGTTTAATCGGCGCCTGTTCCTGGCCGTACGCGTTGCCAAACGTCAACGCTAACAACGCCAACAAAAGGCTGAAAAGACAGACAGCGAGAACCTGTACGCGATCCGCGAAGGCCGGCACCAAGCGTCGTCACTCCTCGAGTCTGGATGGGGGGATAGCTGCGCTCGAATGAAACGCGGCAACCTTACCACGTTGGCCATAAGAACGCAAGGAGAAACTCGTCCGGATGAGGTATAGTAAAAGAGTTGCAGACTGCAGTTAAGTGAGGCTATTTAGGGGCTTCGAGGAGGCTGACCTCTTCGAAGGCCAGGGCGTCGCCCTCTACTTTTACCAGGAGGGTGCCCCCTTCTGAAAACCGGCCCTTCAGCACCTCCTCGGCCAATCGGTCCTCCACATAACGCTGGATGGCACGGCGCAGCGGTCTGGCGCCGAGTGTCGGATCAAACCCTCGATTGATCAGAAATTCTTTCGCGCTGTCATCAACCGTCAGTAAGATCTTCCGCTCCGAAAGTTGAAGCTGTAGGCGCGCAAGCATCAGGTCCACGATCTTGCAGAGCTCGTTCTTGCTCAACTGGTGGAAGACAATGACCTCGTCCAGCCGGTTGAGCAGTTCCGGATTAAAGACCCGTTTCAGTTCRCCCAAAACGGTCTCTTTCATCTTACCGTACGTCACCGCCTCGTCGCCACCCTTGGCAAAACCCATCGCAGTGTGGAGGCCGATCTGGCGGGCGCCGATGTTGCTCGTCATGATCAGTATGGTATTCTTAAAGTCCACAATACGCCCGTAGCTGTCGGTCAGCCGACCATCCTCGAAGATCTGCAGGAGCAGATTAAAGACCTCCGGGTGGGCTTTTTCTATCTCATCCAGAAGAATGACTGAGAACGGCCGACGCCGGACCTTCTCAGTGAGTTGACCCGAATCGTCGTATCCGATATATCCGGGAGGGGCGCCAATCAATCGGGAGGTCGAGAAACGCTCCATATACTCCGACATATCGATGCGGATCAGCGCGTCCTCCGTACCGAACAGGAATTCCGCCAGCGCCTTTGCCAGCTCCGTCTTCCCCACACCGGTCGGCCCGAGAAAGATAAATGACCCGACGGGGCGATTTGGACTCTTGATCCCGGCCCGCGAGCGACGAATGGCGCGGCTGACGCTCTCTATCGCCTCGGTCTGCCCTACTACCCGTTTGGCCAGGTCCTGTTCCATCCGCATTAGTTTCGCCGATTCCTCCTCCTCGATCTGATACAGCGGAATGCCGGTCCACTTGGAGACGATGTAAGCGACCTCCTCGGCCGTGACCATCGTCTTCTCCTTCGCCCTCGACTCCTTCCAGCGAGCCTTCTTTTCTTCCAAATCGGCCCGGAGCTTGCGCTCCGAGTCGCGGAGCCTGGCCGCGACCTCGAAGGCCTGGGTCCGAATCGAGTCTTCTTTTTGGACTCGGAGGCGTTCGACTTCATTTTCCATCTCGCGCAGGTCTGGGGGCAACATCAGGGTCTTCAGGCGCGCCCGCGAACCGGCCTCGTCGATGACATCGATCGCCTTATCCGGCAGAAAGCGGTCGGCGATGTACCGCTGCGACAGACGCGCGGCAGCGGTCACGGCCTCGTCGGTGATGACCGCGCAGTGATGCGCCTCATAGCGATCCTTGATCTCCCGGAGGATCCGGATCGTCTCCTCCACATTCGGCGGTCCGACCTGGACCGCCTGGAAACGTCGCTCCAGCGCCCGGTCCTTCTCAATATGCCGGCGATACTCATCGAGAGTCGTCGCGCCGATGCACTGCAACTCCCCACGCGCAAGCGCCGGCTTCAACATGCTGGATGCGTCGATGGCGCCCTCGGCGGCGCCGGCGCCCACCAGCGTGTGCAGCTCGTCGATAAACAGGATGACGCTCTGCGCCTGCTGAATCTCCTTGACGACCGCCTTCAGCCGCTCCTCAAACTGACCGCGATACTTCGTCCCGGCCACCATGCCCGCGAGATCAAGTTGGACGACCCGCTTTCGGAGCAGGGTCTCGGGCACGTTGCTGGCGACAATCCGTTGGGCAAGCCCTTCCACGATGGCGGTCTTGCCGACGCCGGCTTCCCCGATCAGGACCGGATTGTTCTTCGTTCGGCGCGACAGGATCTGGATGACCCGTTCGATCTCCGTCTCGCGGCCGATGACAGGATCGAGCCGGTCCTGGCGCGCCATCGCGGTCAGGTCGACACCAAACTCGTCCAGCGCCGGTGTCCTGGTCGAGGTTGCGGGCTTGGTTGCCTGCTCACCCAGCAACTCCTGAGCCTGCGCCTTGGCGGAGGCTACGCTGACGCCAAAGTCCCTTAAGACTAACGAGGCGATCCCTTCGCCTTCGCGGATCAACCCGAGCAGCAGGTGCTCGGTGCCGATATAGTTATGTCCGAGCGATCTGGCT
>PQAQ01000019.1 GCA_003105305.1 Candidatus Methylomirabilota bacterium | reverse complement strand
ACTGCCCGACCAGCCCCTCAGTGTTTCCTAATTAGCAGGAAGTGGTATCCGCCCGAAGACTCTAACACGACCTCGCTCTCCGCGGACTCGGGGAGGAGGGCTGCTAGGCTCAGCATTTCGTTGCGGGTGCGATAGAACAGGGTCCAATCAACGAGGAACTCCATATTCCAGAAAAACTCGTTAGGGGCCACCGCGTTGCCCACGGCCAGCAACCCACCGGGGGCAAGGAGGTCATACAGCCCTCTAAGAAGGGTTTGCGCTCTGCTATCTCGCAGGTAGTCGAAGAAACCCGCGCTGAAAATGAGATGCTGCGATCCTGGAGCCTGAAGTGGGACACCCTCGCTTAGAAGTTGAACAAACGACAGATTCAGGAGATTCAAGCGAGCGTTCGACTTCCATACGCCTATTTCTCGCCTGCTCTCCCGATAGGCAACGCTGAGGGCTTCCTCTTCTTGATCAATGAGGGTCCAGGCAATGACCCCACCCCAAGTCCGATTCCTGGATATGAAGTCGGAGACCTCGCGGGCGGGTCCACATCCCAGGCTCACGACCCGGAATTCACTTTCAACGGGATTCGTCGAGAGGAATCGCTCGTGCTCCTTCTGCATGAGGTCAACAATCAGGTCCTTGCGAGTGCGAACTCCGCGCCCCATTGGGTGGCGATCCACATAGAACTTGTGGATGACCTTGCCCAGAGCGGACTCCCCTTCAAACGCGTTCGCGTAAAACGACATCATCACGTGATAATCACCAGCGTACCCTAGTGGCTTCGTGTACGCGCGGTACCCAATTGCAGAATCCATGACCAACGGCGTCACGAGAGCCTCGGTGTACTCCTTTGCGGCGACCATAACCTCCCTGCTCGCGAGACACTCAACCGCAGCCCTCGATGCGTCTACATTGATATTCCACCAGGGTTCACAGAGCGCCGCGTAAGCTCGCTCGACCAGATTTGCGCTAGTTTGGTCACCCCGACCAGCGTCCCGATACCGCTGTTCTTGCCGCCCAAGCACTCTCTTGTAGTGCGATAAGAAGTGCGCTGCCCGCGTCATCTGCTCGCGGTACGCCGCGGGGACCAACCTCGCGATTGCCTGGGGACCTTCGCGGAGCTCCCGCTCCAGCCTCTTTTCATCGTCCCTACGAGAGATTTCCGGAAGGTCCAAGAAGCCGGTACTGAGCCCAACTCCGATGTGTGCACCACGCGGGCCAATCTCCGTTCGCGCTATGCGCGCCGGACCTTGGTAGATCTTTTCGCCGTGCAGGACAAGCGACAGTTCGACTTCGTCGCCCACGTCCAACCGCGGTGACTCATCGCCTGCGATGAACGACAGGCCGTTCATCGAAATGTCAAATAGCGGGAACTCCTGACCATTGATCGAAAGCTGTGGGTGCGCATCGCGAGACAACAGTTCGCGGACTCGCTGTCGCGCTGGGCGGTAGAAAACGGATCGTGCTACCACCCCCATCAGACTCTCGTACGGCTTCGCCATCAACGTCTCCTTACGGCATGCCCGGATTCACGGCCCAAGGCGCCGCATCTTCACACGGTACAGACTCAACGCTCCGGTCTCAAAGGCCTTCGCTGACATCTTCAAGAAGCGTAGATAGTCTGAAACCACAGCCTCGCCGGCAACCTTCAACGCTCTCTCGCGTTGTCGTTCGAGGTTGCCGGCCCAAGAATCGCATGTTCTTGCGTAATCCAATCGGTCTGCCTTCAACTTCTCGATCTCGAACAATCCATCAGACGCCATCACGATTTCGTGTAGACACGGCAGGTTGCTTTCTGGCCATATTCGATCGCGGATGAACGAGTCGAGTTTTCGAAGTGTTCCAAAGCAGATGGTCTGTAGAGAGAGGCAGCGGCCGCCACGAAGCAGTGAGTGACATCTGGCGAAGAACTCCCGATACGCTGCGATCTTCGCATCGCCCTCCAATTTGATGTGAGCGCAATGCTCCAGCATGCCTACACAAATTATGGCGTCGTAGGGCACCTCGGCCGAATGATGAGCCCAATTCTCGATGCGCACCTCGACTCCAGGAATCTCCTTACGAGCTACGAAGAGGGCCTGATCCCTGCTTAATGTCAGCCCGACCGCGTTGGCGACGCGGTGGCGCGTCACAAGACGTTCGAGCATCGAACCCCAACCACATCCAACGTCCAACACCCGAGCCGAGCCAGATGCCTCTGCGGTCTCAATGTGAAAATCATTCTTCTGTAATTGGGCTGCTTCCAGAGAAGCTGCGCCGCCCCAGAGCGCGCAAGAGTAGGTCAGGCTCTGGTCGAGCCAGAGTTCGTAGAATCCCGTGCCACGATCGTAGTGCGCGCGTATTGCGTCAGCACTAGCTCCCAAGTACCCATTACCTGCATGCGGTTTCATCTTGGTTGCGGTACCCCCGTGCCAGCGGCGCATAAGCACGTCGCAATTTCCGCAGCGTGCCGACGGCGATCTACGCCGCCGTGCACAACTGAATCAGGTTGACCGTGTTTCGTCAAGCGGGGGTTCGGGCGCGTCTTTGGCCAGTGCCGGCACTTCGACGACAAACACTGCGCCCCCCCCCAACCTCACCTCATGCCAGATCAATCCTCTGTGCGACTCCACGATCTGCCGAGAAAGGTACAACCCAAGGCCAGTTCCTGATCCGTCCTTGCGCCCTGTGAAGAACGGGTCATAGATTCTCGACCCGTACTGAGTGGGCACACCTGGCCCGTCGTCGGCGAACTCTATGCGGACGAATTCACCCCGTTCCACTACTCGCACCCAAATGTTCTTTGCTCCGATTCGCACGGCGTTGTCAGCAAGATTCATGAAGACCTGATTGATCGGACCTGAAGGTACGTCTGCTAACCGATCCGTCTGGTAGTCTCTGTGAAGGCTTACCTCCGCCATCCGATGCGCGAGCAATCGGAACGTCGCATCGATCCCCTCTCTTACATCTGAAGGGGCAGACCCACCGGCGTCGGCGGGTCGAGCATGTGAATCTAGCGCAGCCGCAATGCCCTCAATTCGCTGGGCGCCCTCAGAGATCACGTCCAGCAACTGAGTCGCCACGGATTGGTCTACCTCCCCGACTGAAAGAAGTCTCGAAGCGTTTCGTATGGCGTTAATCGGATTCCGAACCTCGTGCAGAATACCGGCCGCCAAGGTGCCCACGACGGCCATCTTCTCTCGCTGGGCGAGCTGAATTGCCAACGCACGGAGCTTGAGCTGTGCCTTGATTCGAGCCATCAAGACCTGCGAGTGAAACGGTTTGGCTACGAAGTCATCTGCACCGTATGCGTATGCTTCCAGTGTCGCCTCTGACCCGACCTTTGCAGTAAGAAGGATGACGGGGATGTTCCTCAGCCGATCGCTGCCCTTGATCGCACGGCAAAGCTCAGTGCCGTCCATCTCCGGCATCATGACATCCGACACAACCAGGTCAGGAGGATCCGACGAGATCCGATTCCAGGCGTCCAGTCCGTCCGCCGCAACTGTCAACTCAAACTCCGGGCGCAAGAGATTAGCGATGAAGTCTCGGACGTCGGCGTGATCATCAACGAGCAGGATCCGCCATCTTCGACCAAGACTTGCTTCCGCAAGATCGGGTGAGGCCTCTGCGGTCGGAGATGGCGGGAGCCCCGGCTCCTCCACTCTCAACATCTCTCGCTGGTCATCCGCACGCCTTGTTAACGCGGGGCTCACTTCAAACTGCTGCCGTCGCTCAACCGCCTCCGGGCGAATATGCTCGGCACCAAACGGAATGAAGACACGGAATGTCGTCGAAACGCCTGGAGTAGACTCGGCCGAGACCGATCCCCCGTGCAACTCGACAAGTTCCCTTGCTAGCGCCAACCCAATTCCGACGCCACCTTCCCGGCGGCGATCTCCGGGCGCCACTTGAAAGAACCTGTCAAACACTCTTGGCAGATCCTCTGCAGGTATCCCTGGCCCATTGTCCTCGACAGCAACATTTACCCCGCGCTCGTCGTCCCATATAGACAGCTCGATTCGCCCGCCGTCCGGGGTGAACTTGAGGGCGTTGCTCACTAAGTTGGTCAGAACGATTTCCAACCGATGTGCATCTGCCCAGATCTGCTGGCTCATGGGCTCTGCCCGCATGGTGAAATCGACTCCCTTATTCTCCGCTGCGGGCGCCGCGTTCTCAATCACGGCAGAAGCAACCGACCGAATATCCATCGGTGAGATGTTCAGGCGTAACCCCCCCGAATCGAGTCTTGACAGATCGAGGAGATCGTTAATCAGACCCAGAAGCCTCTCGGCGTTTCGCCTGATCACTCGTAGCTGCTGTCGGCCCTCCGCCGACCGCACCACCGCATCCAGTTGGTCGACTGGGGCCAGAATCAACGTCAGCGGCGTCCGGAGTTCATGAGAGATGTTTGCGAAGAACTTGCTCTTCAGGCGATCTACTTCCTCAAGCTTGTCCAGGGCCCGTTGAAGTTCACCAGATGCAGCGAAGAGGTTCTTCCTCGCTTCCGTCTCTCGATTCGCTACGTCTGCTATCTCCAACCTCGCGCCATAGTCCCGTCGCATTAGGTTGTACTTGAATACCGCGGCTGCAATGCTCAACGTCGATGCGGTCACAACCACGAAGAACCCACTCACTACATCACCAATTGGGATTCTCTGCCTGTCCCAATGAGAAAGGAAATGTATCGCCGTGAATCCTACAGAAACCAATATGGCTGACGCGGGCCACCGCGGTCGCCAAAACGGAATTAGACCGGCGGTTATGATTACGAAGATATAGCCCATCACGTATCTGGACAGATTCGCTCCAACTGCATAGGGCAACATCGCTGCAATGCAGGCGCAATAGATGACCGCCAGCACCCAAACAGCCTCCCAGGTTTGCCTCTTGTTCCGTGGGCGCGACACCCAGATCGCTATACCCGTGGTAACCAGTGCCGCCCCCAACCGCAGTTGAAGGAAAAACAGCCAACGATCGGGGACGAGGAGATAGTCGAATACCGTCCAGCCGACGTAGACTGGATTGAAAATGAACATTGTCCACAGGAAGACCGGGTTCCTTAGCCGCAACTCATCGTGGAAGCGCCCAGTTTCATCCTTTGACAGTGTTCTTGGCGCCGCCCGACTCGAAGTTGCAGGTTGGGTGCCTTCTCCTTCCAATGGAAGTTCCGGACCCCCTTCGTTCTTGTGAGAGTTCTTCGAGTCTCTCATCGCCAACGCCCCTATGAGGGCCTTCGAGGTCTTACAGGCGCGTAATTGAGTACCGGATTTCTGAATGCCAGCCACAGAATCGCGAGACGCAGGCGATGGGTGAAGCGCAGGATGTTGTACCTGTCAGGGCAGCTCAAAGATGCCCCCGCCTGTACAAGATAGCCGTCCATGCGACCAGAACGCACACAGGAACAAACACAAGCGGAATAGCGACGATGACAACCGCGGCTTCCAACGTGAGCGCGAACCGCGAGCAGATTTGCTCTGAAATCCAGGGCGTAAGGAGGACAGCCGCAACGACGTAAACCAAACCGGCGCCCAGAAAGAACGGAGATTGGGGTAATTGCCTCATACATTTGGATGATAACCGATTCGGCCAGCACGTAGACGGTGTTGGCCGACGATGTCTACTGCCACCAAGAGCCTACAGAGCATGGTGCTGCGGTCCCAGACCGTGGGCAGCCGCGTCTCCCATCCGCTTGAGGGAGTTGCCTCACACGGTCGCTCGACCAAGACGCTTCTGTATTGAAGTTCCCGAGTCAGGGTGACGGTGGCTGCCCGCCAATCAGACTCACACTTCCCGTGCTGTACTCGCTGCCGATTGCCATGTACTGGTTCTGGCCAGGGGCGGCGTCTATGGTGGGCGCCCTTGTTCCGACCTGTTGTTAGAGTGCAGAGCTGATCGACGGTTCATGCCCGAAAGCGTGATTGATAGAATGGTATGAGAACAGCGTCCGCACCGTTAGTGATATTGTGGCCTCGTCGCGAGGCGAAGTCCTGAGCGGGACGGTTGGAGTGGCTGCAAT